>JBMOHO010000147.1:0-9092 GCA_049317805.1 Saprospiraceae bacterium | reverse complement strand
ACCTTTGTCCGGTTTATACCCCGCCTTGCCAACCAAACCTTCTCCACACCATGAGCACCCTCAAGTACAAGCGCATCCTCCTCAAGCTGTCGGGCGAAAGCCTGATGGGCAAGCAGAAGTACGGCATTGAGCCGGCCATGCTCCAGCATTACGCCTACCAAATCAAAGAACTGCAGGAAATGGGCGCCGAAGTAACGGTGGTCATCGGTGGCGGCAACATTTACCGGGGCATCCAGGCCGACGGCACGGGCATCGAAAATGTCACGGGCGATTACATGGGCATGCTTGCCACCGTCATCAACGGCCTCGCCCTCCAAAGCGCCCTCGAGATGATCGGGGTGTACACCCGCCTGATGACCGCCCTTCGCATGGAAAACGTGGCTGAACCGTACATCCGCCGCCGCGCCATCCGCCACCTGGAAAAAGGCCGCGTGGTCATCTGCGCTGCGGGCACCGGCAATCCGTTTTTCACCACCGACAGCGCCGCTGCCCTGCGCGCCATCGAAGTGAAGGCCGACGTCATCCTCAAAGGCACCCGCGTAGATGGCATCTACACCGCCGACCCGGAAAAAGATCCGACCGCCATCAAGTTTGATACACTTACGTTTGCCAAAGTCATCAGCCTGGGCCTCGAAGTCATGGACATGACCGCCTTCACCCTTTGTCAGGAAAACAATACCCCCATCATCGTGTTTGACATCAACCAGCCCGACAACCTCCGCCGCATTGCGTTGGGTGAGCATGTGGGTACACTGGTGGAATAGTTCGATTTCGGATTTCGGATTTCGGATTTGGGATTTGGGATTTCGGATTTAAGCATTTTTTGTGAAAATAACATCCTACAATGTGAACGGTGTGCGTTCGGCCTTGAACAAAGGGCTGGGCGACTGGCTTAGGGCCAACCCGACAGACATCCTGTGTTTGCAGGAAACCAAGGCACAAAGGAGCGACTTGCCGGAGGAGGTGTTCCCCGAATTGGGGTTTCCTTTTGCGCACTGGCATTCGGCGCAAAAAAAAGGATACAGCGGCGTGGCCACGTTTTCCAAAACAGCGCCAGACCGGGTGGTAACGGGTTGCGGCATAGACGTCATTGACGCCGAAGGGCGCATCTTGCGCACTGATTTTGGCGATTGGACCCTGCTCAATTGTTATTTCCCTTCAGGCACCACCGGCGATACACGCCAGGCATTCAAAATGGTTTTTTTGAATGACTTCTCCCGTTGGTTGGATGATTTGCGCAAGGAAAGGCCGAACTTGATTGTGCTGGGCGACTTCAACATTGCCCACACCGAAATGGACATCCACGATCCGAAAGGCAATAAAAACACCAGTGGCTTTTTGCCCGAGGAACGCGCATGGCTGACTGGGTGGCTGCAAGAAGGTTTTGTCGACACTTTTCGGTTTTGCCATCCTGATCGGGTGGAATACAGCTGGTGGAGCTTCCGGGCCAATGCGCGCACCAACAACAAAGGATGGAGGATTGATTATCAGGCTGTTACGCAATCGCTCGTGCCAGCTGTCCAGGGCGCAGGTCATGACAACAACGCCGTCCATTCCGATCATTGCCCTGTTTGGTTGGAGCTCAACCTGTAATGCTGCTGTATTTTCCAATTTTTGATGTTAACCGGCGGTAAATTCTGGCGAACTTTCGCCTGCGTTATCGTATCTTTGCGGGATCGTTTTCCCCGGAATACGATATTAAACTGCACTCCCACCCTTTTCCGGTATGGAAATTACGGCTGCCCAGCTCGCTCAACTGCTCAACGGATCGCTCGAAGGTGACCCGAAAGCCATCGTCACTCGTCCGGCGCGCATCGAAGAAGCGCTTGCAGGTGACTTCGCCTTTATGGATAACCCCAAGTACGAACACTTCGCATACACCACCGAAGCCTCCGTTTTGCTGGTGCATACTTCGTTCAAACCCAACAAACCCATACAGCCTACCCTGATTCGGGTAGATGATGTGCGGGGAAGTTTGGCCAAGTTGTTGCAGACTTTTGAAGAGCGCAAACATTTGAACGGCAGTCCGGCCATATCCGAGAAAGCCAATGTGCATCCGAGCGCCCGTGTAGGCATCGGTACGAGCATTGGTACGTTTGCCGTAGTGGATAAAAATGCCCGCATTGGCGACGGCTGTGTGATTTACGCTCAAGTGTATATAGGCCCCAATGTGCGCATCGGCAACAACTGTAAAATTTTCCCGGGCGCTCGTATCCATGCCGATTGCGTAGTGGGCGATAACTGCATCCTGCACGCCAATGTGGTGATTGGCGCCGACGGTTTCGGCTATGCCCCCCAACCGGAAGACAATTCCTGGAAAAAAATGCCCCAGGTGGGCAATGTCGTGCTGGAAAACGACGTGGAAGTGGGTGCCTGCACCTGCATAGACCGCGCTGCTTTGGGCAGCACCATCATTAGACAAGGTGCCAAATTGGACAACCTGATTCACATAGCCCACAACGCAGAAGTTGGCCGACATACCGCCATTGCCGCGCAGGCAGGCATTGCCGGAAGCACCCATATCGGCGATTTTTGCCAGATTGGCGGACAAGTGGGCGTGGTTGGACACGTGCACATAGCCGACGGCACCCGTATTCAAGCCCAAAGCGGCATCAGCGCCGGTGTTGACCAACCCAATACAGCCTTGTTCGGCTCGCCGGCTATTCCGTACAAAGACTACATAAAAGCCTACGCCGTTTTCAAACAACTGCCTGAAATGGAACGGCGGGTGCGTGAACTGGAACGCAAACTGCGCGACCTGGGCGACGACAACGCTTCCTGATACATGGCCAATACCGATGTGAATACCCTGGGCGAGTTTGGGCTTATTGAGCACCTTACCGCCAAATTTTCTGTGCAAAATCCCTCCACCATAAAAGGCATTGGCGATGATGCAGCCGTCGTGGAAAACGGCTCGCTTTGCACAGTGGTGAGCACCGATATGCTGGTAGAAGGCATCCATTTTGACCTGTCTTACTCCCCCCTCAAACACCTGGGCTACAAGGCTGTCGTGGTAAACCTGTCCGACATTTACGCCATGAATGCCATTCCGAAACAAATAACCGTGGCTTTTGCCATTTCCAACCGCTTCTCCGTAGAGGCGCTGGAAGAACTGTATGAAGGCATACGCATAGCTTGTGATGCATACGGTGTTGATTTGGTGGGCGGCGACACCACCTCGTCGCCAAAGGGGTTGGTACTGAGCATTACGGCCATCGGGCAATGCGAAAAAGAGTTGTTGGTGTATCGCAATGGTGCCAAACCAGGTGACCTGATTTGCATCACCGGCGACCTCGGCGCTGCCTATCTCGGCCTCCAGTTGCTCGAACGCGAAAAACGGATTTGGCAGGAAAACCCCGCGATTCAACCCGATCTGGAAGAACAAAAATACGTGGTCGGCCGCCAGTTGAAACCGGAGGCCCGAAAAGATGCCATCGAAGCATTCCGAAAAGTGGGGCTGCGTCCGACGTCCATGATCGACATTTCCGATGGACTGGCCTCCGAACTGTTCCACCTCTGCAACCAGAGTGGGGTAGGGGCGCTTTTGGAAGAAAGCGGCGTGCCCATCCACCACGAAGCGCAGTTGTTGGCCCTGCAATTTAAACTCGACCCCATTACCTGCGCGCTGAACGGCGGCGAAGACTACGAGCTGTTATTTACCGTAGATCCAAAAGACATAGAGAAAGTTCGGTTTTTGCCCGAAATTTACATTGCCGGCGATATTTTAGAAGCCAAAGACGGTATTCGACTGCACACCAAGGGCGGAAACCTGCATGAATTAAAAGCGCAAGGGTGGCGTCATTTTTAATTATTTGATTTTTATAAAAACAATTGTATCTTTGCAGCGGCATTTTCGCCAAAGTCACCATTAAGTTCTTTATTTCCAATGTTAACTGGAACAGTAAAATTCTTCAATGGAACCAAAGGATTTGGTTTCATAGTTGACGACTCCTCCAAAGAGGAAATCTTCGTTCACGTGAGTGGGCTGATCGACGAAATTCGCGAAGGCGACAAAGTTGAATTCCGCACACAAAACGGCAAAAAAGGTTTGAATGCAGTCGATGTGAAATTGGCCTAAATTCCCTGAAAAAATACAGAACGTATTACCCCTGGTCGCTTTGACGACCGGGGGTTTTTTGTTTCAGGGCATTTCCCATACCTTCACCGCGCCCAACCAGATAAAGTAGACCGCTTAGCCGTTTTTCATATATGTCCGATACTTTCGAAGTTGTAGGTGGCCAACGCCTGTCTGGTGTGCTGCTCCCCCAAGGCGCTAAAAACGAAGCCCTTCAAGTCATCAGCGCGGTTTTACTGACCGATGATCCTGTTACCATCAGCAACGTGCCCGACATCATTGATGTCCGCAAACTCATTGATTTGCTGAAGGGCCTCGGCGTCACGGTGGAACATCCGAAGGCAGATACCTGGCGATTCTGTGCAGGAACTGTTGACGTGGATTACCTGCGTTCCGATGCTTTTCTCAAAGATGCACAACGCCTGCGCGGGTCGGTCATGCTGATCGGACCGCTGTTGGCCCGCTTCGGCCGTGCCAGCCTGCCCAAACCCGGTGGCGACAAAATCGGTCGCCGTCGCCTGGATACCCATTTCCTGGGTTTTCAGCAGTTGGGTGCGGAATTCAAATACGACGACGAAAAAGACATTTACTACGTTGAACAACCTGAAGGAGGGCTTCAAGGGGTGTACTTGCACATGGACGAAATATCCGTGACCGGCACAGCCAACGTCCTCATGGCCGCTGTGCTCACGCCCGGCCGAACCACCATTTACAATGCCGCATGTGAGCCTTATGTGCAACAGCTTTGTCGCATGCTCCAAAGCATGGGTGCCCGAATAGAGGGTCTGGGTTCAAACCTATTGCACATTGACGGCGTAGAACGGCTCGGCGGTGCCGAACACCGCTGTTTGCCCGACATGATCGAGGTGGGTAGTTTTATCGGACTCGCAGCCATGACGCAGTCTGACATCACCATTAAAAACGCCGGTATTGCCCATTTAGGCATCATTCCGCGCACCTTTGAGCGCCTCGGCATCCGAATTGAACAGCAGGGAGACGACCTGCACATTCCTGCCCAGGATCACTATGAGATCCAGACTTTTATTGACGGCTCCATTTTGACCATTTATGATGCGCCGTGGCCAGGCTTAACGCCGGACTTGTTGTCTATTGTGCTTGTAATAGCCACCCAGGCGCGGGGCAATGTGCTCATTCACCAGAAAATGTTTGAGAGTCGGCTTTTTTTTGTGGACAAACTCATCGACATGGGCGCTCAAATCATCCTTTGCGACCCACACCGCGCCAGTGTGATGGGGCTTGACCGCCGCTACCCACTCCGGGGCATTGAAATGAGTTCACCGGATATTCGCGCAGGCGTTTCGCTGCTTATCGCGGCTTTATCGGCCAAAGGGAAAAGCCTGATACACAATGTACACCAGATTGACCGCGGGTATCAGCACATTGACCAGCGATTGGCGGCCATTGGCGCTGAGGTGCGGCGGGTGTAAACGGTTAGCATAACCCGCGCTGCAAGTATCAGTCCCTTTTGGGCAGGGTTTTGAGGAATGCCTCTCCCATTTTCTGTTGTTGTTCGGGCGTGCACACCGCTTGCAAGTCCAACAAGTGGCGTATCAGGCCCTCATTTATTTGTTGGTCCCATTGGGCGGCCTGTCGGGCCAGAGCAAGGGCATTTGTGGTGTCTGCTGGGGTTTGAGCCAGCGCCTCCACCAATAAGTGGCGATTGTTTTTCAGCAATGCACGCAGGGAATCGGCTTCCGCGCGGTGAGCATCAAACAAGATTCCGAATTGCTGTTTCTGTTCGGCGCTGAGCGCCAGCTCGCTGGCCCATCGGTTCAGGATGCGTTGTCGGGGCGCTGGCGGGGGGCCGTGGGGCGAAAAAAACACCGATCCAAGCAAAAATACGTTGAGCAAAGCAAGCAATAGCACCGCCAAACGGTATCGCCGCACAATACGAACTGGGTCTGTCATCGGGAGAAAGGCATTTGAAGTAAATCCGGTTGATCCATTTCATGGACGTACTGTTGCACAAAGGCCTCTGCCGGAGAATCAAACAGACCCGGTGCCTGTGTGCGCCAAAAACCGGCCATGTTAAAAACGAACAATACACACAAGGCGCTCCAAACCCAGCGTTCAACACCGGGATTGGCAATGGGCTGAACATTTTTTTCTGCCAGCATACGCGCTACAACGCGTTCGTACAACCAAGGGTCGGCTTGTACCCGTCCGAATCGGTCGAGCACGCCTAAGGTGATGTGTACTTCATTTTCGATGTCTTGTTTGTCCATCTGTCTTTCGATTTTATGATCGGTCAAAATGGCCGGACAGCGATGCCCGGAGTTTTTTTTTAGCCCGGTGTATAAGGCTTTCTACGGCCGAAACGCTCACCTGGAGTACGTCTGAAATTTCTTGATGCGTCAACCCCTCAACTTTGTGCAGGAGCAACGCGCTTTTTTGTTGCTCGGGCAATCGATCGAGGTGTCGGTACAGCAACTCGGCGCGTTCTTTGTCTTCTAAAGCGATGCCAGGGTGGTTCACCGGGTCGGCTATTTGTTGACCTGCGGGGTCATCTAACCCGACAAGCCGTTGAAAAAAAGCGCGGCGCTTGAGTCGATTTCGCCGCCGGAGGTGCTCTAACGCCTTATTGCAGGTGATGCGATAGATCCAGGTAGACAGGGAAGCGTCGAAGCGAAAACGTTCAATGGAACGAAACACTTCAACAAACACTTCCTGAGTCAAATCTTGCGCCTCGTGCAAGTCTGGCACTAATGACATACAGGTATTGAGCACCCGAGTGGAGTGTAGCTCTACTAAAGCGCGAAACGCAGCTTCGTCCCCTTGTTGAAGGGCGCTGACCAACTGCTGCTCATCTGTCAAAATTGGTCGTTTTGCAGTTTAGATGCCAAACCGGTAAAAAACTTGTGGTGGGTTGAAAAAAACGGCACACATTTTTTAATTAATAACCTATTGAAAATTCTTTGACAAGAATCTTATACTCGTCCTGCGAGCATACTCGCAGGACGAGTATAATCACCATATTTTCAAACACTTGCCTTGTTGAAGCACTTCACCGGCGGATTCCACGCGCCAGAAGTATATGCCGGAGGGCAAATCATTAGTCTGGATGTTTTGGTAACCCGCCGAAACAGCGGCTTCGCGCACCTGCCGCCCCGTGGCGTCGAACAGCCGGAAAACAGAAGCAGTTATCCCGGTCGATAAAAACACCACCAAGCGATCTGAAAATGGATTAGGCGATATGCTTGCTGCGATGCTTTCGTTAGCGTCTCCCGTACCACTCACCCCCAACTCTAGCACCCGACACAGCGTATCCGCACTGTTCGCATTGCTGACCACCAAACACACCGTATACACGCCTTTCGCATCATACGCATGCACCGGATACTGCGCGGTGCTGCTTTGGCCGTCGCCGAAGGTCCAGTACCAGTTGGCAGGCTCATAATCCGACAAGTCCGTAAACGTAATGCTCAAGGGCTGCAAGGTATCCTCCTGCTCCCAGCGCCAGCGGGCCAGCGGGTGGTTGTCTAAGCCCAAGGTATCGCAGGCAGAGCCGTCGAGGGGGCCGAGGCGGTAGTTGGGGAAGTTGGGCATTTCGTATAAAATTATTGTAGGGGTACGAATACCATTTTGTCTGAACTGACATTGTTCTCCTTGTCTTTTTGGAAAATTAATGTAATGCATAGAAGAACTTCCATTGTTGCTATTTACATAAATTCTTCCATCAGGCGCATATTGACCCAGAAAGAAATTTACTGGCCAAAAATAGTAGTAAGTACCATCCCATTGGGCAACCAAAGTCTCCGTGCTAAAAATATCCGGCGCTTTCAAGTCATATTGAAAAACCTCTGTGGTATTGAGCACATACAGATACTTTGAATCGGGCGACACCGCGCATCCAACGCCAAACGTATTGAGGTTAGGTAAAAATTTGGTTTGAAAATTGGATAAAACCCCTGTGCATCGGTCAAAATCCATTGTTGTTATCTGGTTTGGTGTAAGTAAATTGTCGTCGTTTGTATGAATATATTTAGTTCCGTCTGATGAAAATACCGCCTGTCCAAATCCGTTTATTACGACTTCGCCTATAGTTTGTAATTCAATAGACAAACTTTCAGGTTTAACAAGGCCAACATAATACTTATTGCTATATCTTTTCTGAACAACAAACCACCAATCCCGTCCGTTGGCATGTTTGGTAGCGGTGATGTGTCCCCAAGTCATGGAATCCTGCGCAATCAAAACTCTTTTTTCGATAACGCGACCCAAACCATTTTCGGCATTCATGTCAATCACATGGTAAAACAGGTTCCAACCAAAAGGATAAGTCGGATATGCTTCCAAAGTGATGAGCACATATTGATTGTCATGAGCAGGGTAAGGAAGGGCAATGGCGCCTTGAGGCATTCGGAGGCCACTACCACCATTATTATTGCCAGAAGCTATGTCATTCCCATTTTGCATCACCTTGTGATTATGACTGTATATGCGTTCTCCATTCGTGTAAAACATTAGATTACCGATCGAATCACACATTACAGCGTTCGTACACTGAAAATTAGCCGAATATTGTTGTTTTTCTATGATTTGAGGCCTCTCGATTTCAGAAAAATCCAGTAAGGTCATGCCAAAAGAGTCATTCATTGGGGTTTGGCTTCCGCCACCTGCTCCGAAAAGCCATATGTTGTCGTGCATTTGGGCCATTAATCTAGAGCAGGATGCTCCAAAAAGGAAAAAAATGCAAAATGTATGTATATGAAGTTTCATCTTATTTCGTTTTCAAATGAAAACACAGAAAATCCAGACTACATTCATAGAGGATGTAGCCTGGATTTCTACGTTTAGTTGATTTTAATGTTGAATGATGAGTTTGCCTGCCTGGAGTTGCCCTTCTGAGGTGTGAATGCGGTAAATAAACAGGCCATCATTGATGTCGCCTGTATTCAACACAGCATTGGTCATTCCCGGATTGATAGAAATACTTTTGAGTAGCTTACCGCTGGAATCAAACAATTCGAACTCAGCCGCTTCGTGTAGCTCAACA
>JBMOHO010000146.1:0-9181 GCA_049317805.1 Saprospiraceae bacterium | reverse complement strand
GGAGAGGTGGAGTCGAGGATGGAGCTGACTAGGTTCAAATCCCGATTTTACCACTAAGTACACTGTTTTTACCGCTTTCACCACTATTACCACTAAGACCACTAAGACCACTTAGGACACTAAGAGACACTAAGAAGCTATTTTTTTTCTTAGTGTCTCTTAGTGTCCTAAGTGGTCTTAGTGGTAATAGTGGTAAAAGCGGGTTAGCGCCGGAGGCGAATGGTGATGACCGTGCCGTTGTCGATGGTGAGCGTGCCCCAGCGATCGCAGACACCGTTGCCGAAGTCAAGGGTAGCCGTTCTGTTTTCGCGGGTGAGGTTAAGCAGGCCTTCATTGATCCAGCGACAGCCTGCCTTTTTGATCATGGGCTCGGTCGTGGTTACCGAAAACGTTTCGCCATTTCGGTTTTTGCCTGAGGTTGTGCCGACAATGCTCCATACATTGTCCAAATGAGTAGTGGTGTTGTTGCCTTCCACAAGGGTGTTTGTTCGGGAGGTATTCCAGCTTACGCTGGTACCATCGGCGTAAATGAGTTGCATGCCTTGAGCCACTTTGCTGAAACTGAACTGGCCAATGTTGTCGACGCCGTTGTTGGTCCATGTTTTCACGCCGAGCACCTGCACATCGTCTACAAAAAAGTTTTCGTGGGTTACGGTACGGGTAGCGCCGGGCGTAAACAGATCGGCCGATTGGTTGATGATGATTTTGCCTTTCAGGACGCGCCCGTCGGGACGTGTACAGGCGCTGCCGTAATCAATGGTGATGGTGTTTGGCCAGGTGCCTTGAGGCTGCGCAAACGTGATGGTGGGGCATCCGCTGCCGCTGTTGCCGCCGCGTTCTTCCACGTCCACGTCTATGTCCAAGTCGACCTGTTCTGAAAAGTCTTCTACAGTGGCCACGTCTTCAGTGGCTTGTACGAAAGATTCTTCTACAACTGTTTCGTCTTTTTGGCAGGCGTTGAAAGTAAACAAGCCAAGGACTACAAAGCCAAGCATTAAAAGGAGGTGCTTCATGTTGAAATGTGTTTTAGTGAATCTGTTTTTGTGTGTATTCCCTGCCGGTCAGGATGTACCAATAAGACTGTACCCATAACGCAGGGTTTAATACCCGATTTTTTAAGGAAAAGTTAAACCCCATTCCGCATTCCGTATTCTGTATTCCGCATGCTGTATTCCGCATTCGCACTATCTTTGCCAAAATGGAAGAACAAACCGGCAAACTGCTGTTAGACTCCGATCGGTTCCACCTCATGATCGAACGCTTGTGCCACCAGTTGATGGAAGATTGGGGCGACATGCGGGATGCCTGCATTGTGGGCATCCAGCAACGCGGCGTGTTTGTGGCCGACCGGCTGCACAAGCGGTTGACCGAGCTGACCGGCAACCCTAATATAGATTACGGGAAATTGGACATCACGTTTTACCGCGATGATTTTCGGCTGCGCAACAAACCCTTAACCCCGCATCCGAATGACATTGATTTCCTGATGGACGATAAAAAGGTGCTGCTGGTAGATGATGTGTTGTACACCGGACGCACCATTCAAGCCGCCCTGGCCGCTTTGCAGCATTATGGCCGACCCCGGTTGGTGGAGCTGCTGGTGCTCGTAGACCGCCGCTTCAACCGGCACCTGCCTATACAGCCCGATTATGTGGGGCTCCACGTGGATGCCTTAGACGAAGCTTATGTAAAGGTGCGCTGGCAGGAGAAACACGGAAAAGATGAAATATTGCTTTTTGAGTTCAGGCCAGATGCATAGGCAAAACAGATACGATCATGAAACACCTCATCGGCATAAAAGACACCACGGAAGCAGACATCCAACTCATTTTTGAAACGGCGGACAACTTTAAGGAGGTCATCAACCGACCCATCAAAAAGGTGCCGAGTTTGCGTGACATGACCGTGGCCAACCTGTTTTTTGAAAACAGCACCCGCACCAGGGTTTCTTTTGAATTGGCCGAACGCCGTTTGAGTGCCGACATCGTCAACTTCAGCGCTTCCAGCTCCAGTGTCACCAAGGGCGAAACCTTGTTGGACACCGTCAACAACATCCTGGCCATGAAAGTCGACATGGTGGTGATGCGCCACCCCGCACCCGGTGCCTGTGTGTATTTGTCGACCCGCATCCCGGCCAACATCATCAATGCCGGCGACGGCACCCACGAGCACCCTACACAGGCGCTGCTGGACGCTTTTTCTATCCGGGAAAAATTAGGCGACGTGGCGGGCAAAAAAGTGGCCATCATTGGCGACATCCTGCACAGCAGGGTAGCGCTCAGCAATGTTTTTTGTTTGCTCAAGCTGGGGGCCCGGGTGCGCGTATGCGGCCCGCCTACGCTCATTCCCAAATACTACCACCAATTGGGCGTAGAAGTGTCGCATAACATCCGCGAAACGCTGCACTGGTGCGACGTAGCCAACGTCCTCCGCATTCAGCTTGAACGGCAGGAGGTCAAGCTCTTTCCCAGTTTGCGCGAATACCACCAATATTTTGGCATCACCCGCGCCATGCTCGATGAACTGGATCATCCCATCGTCATCATGCATCCAGGGCCCATCAATCGGGGTGTGGAACTCACCTCCGAAGTGGCCGACAGCCCGCACAGCATCATCCTGCAGCAGGTCGAAAACGGCGTGGCCATCCGCATGGCGGTATTGTATTTGTTGGCAGGACAGAGCTAAGGACTTGTTGTTGAGCCCACTACAGCGTTCTCCCTTTCGTACATGTTGTGAATCCACAGGATCAATACGCCAAATGCTACGGCGGCCACAATCATCAACGTGTTCAACAGGCCCTCGGTGCTAAAAGAAACTTTGATCAATACTGTTGATATAATAAAACCGGAATTGCGGATGAGTTTGTTGTATTGCTCGGTGTGCCGGAAGGAGATGAGCAGCAGCAACACATCCACCAAAATGAGCAATGTAAAGAAATCGCGGTAGAATACCTCGTTCACATCCGTTATTGTCGGAAGATTTTGGTTGCCCAAACCCACTAATTCGGCCAACCAAGTTGCAAAACTATACACAGCCATAATCACCAGAATGGGCACCAGCAAAAAACTGGTAAACCGTTTGGCCTGGATAAATTTTTCAAGGTATTGATCGGGTTCGACCCCGGACACCCGCTTTTGCTTGCGCCCCAGGCGGTAAAATACGAATATCAATACGTACAACAACAGTATGCCAATGATGTCCGCTGTTAATTGAAGGTCATATTTATTGGAAAACCAGTTTGCCTGAATTTCTATGTGAGAAATGTCTTTGAATATGCGTCGAATAATGATCAGGGAAACGATTTCGTACTGTTTGCCGATGTAAACCGTAATGGATTTGGGCAAGTAATACACCAAAAGGTATACCTCATAGATCAAGATAAACGAAAACGGCGTATAAATGGCCGCGATGTAATTGCCAAGCAGGGTAGACTGGGCCTTTTCTATGGGAAGAATTCCGGTTTCTACTAAAGTGATGAGCAATAAGTGTGTGGCAAAGCCGATAATGGCAAAACTGATGAAAAAACGCTCCAGCTTTTCCCTGGTGCGTTCTGAAAGCAATAAAGTATATGATTGATCATAGAAACGTTGGAGTGCAAGCATAAATCCGTTTGTTACAGGTCTCCTGAATTTCATTCAAAATAGAATTTGAGAGACCTGTAACTAAAACGGCTATAACGTTTACAAGTTTAATCCCTTGTACAGGTATATTGCCTTATTAGGCTACCTTATCGTCGTCGTCTTTGCCCGTCAAGGCCTCGCGAGCGTCGTCTACTTTGTCGGCTACATAAGCCTTGGCGCGCTCCCAGAAGCCCTGGCTTTCTACTACGGCTTCGTCGGCGTCTTCACGGAGCTCGGCGAGGAGGTTGTTTGCACGGTCGGCAATGAAGCCCAAGGCACCGCCTTCATGGGCGGTCACTTCGTCGCGCAATGCGGTCAATTTGGCCAGGCGCTCTTTGGCTTCTTCCTGTGCTTCGCCGCTCAGTTCGTCTGCTTTGGCAGACAACTCATTGAATTTCGTAGTGGCATAATCTTTCAGCCAGTTGAGGTGTTCGGCGGCCTGGGTGGCGAGATCTTTTTCTTCCATTTTTTTGATGTTTTAACAGGTTAAATTTTTGTTTTACGCCCATAAAGATAGAACACCTTTTGGTGATTCAGGGCTTGAGCGTATATTATGAAATTGTAAAGAACTCAGCTTTTTTCTTCCCAAATGCAGGCCAGGTGCACGATGGTCTCGGCCGCTTTTTCCATATCCTGCACCGACACCCACTCCTGTTTGGAATGAATGGCGTGCTCGCCGGCAAAAATATTGGGACAAGGCATGCCCATGAACGACAGCCGTGAACCATCAGTACCGCCTCGGATGGAGCGTTTAATTGGGTCAAATCCGGCGCGGCGCAAGGCCTCGAGGGCATTTTCGGTCACTTGTGGGTAGCGGCGTATGACCTTTCCCATGTTGCGGTATTGTTCGTGGTACTCAAAGTCTGCCCTTGAATTGGGAAACGCCACCAATACGCCCTGGACTATTTTCTCGAGGGTTTTGGCGTGACGCTTCAACCCGGCGTCGGTAAAATCGCGCAAAATAAACTTCAGCACAACCTTTTCCAGGCCGCCTTCTATGGATGTGGGGTGAATAAACCCCTGGCGGTCTTCCGTGTGTTCCGGGCTAAGCCTGTTGGGCAGTTTGGTGAGGATGCTGGCGGCAATTTTTTGGGCATTTTCCATTTTGCCCTTGGCAAAGCCAGGGTGTGCCGAAACGCCGTGAATGGTTACAGTAGCTCCGTCGGCACTGAAAGTCTCATCTTCCATGGTTCCGCCCTTTTCACCGTCCATGGTGTAGCCAAAACGCGCGCCCAATTTTTTCATGTTCACCTTATCCACGCCACGCCCGATCTCTTCGTCGGGGGTGAACAGGATGCGGATGTTGCCGTGTTTGAGCTGTGGATTGTGCAGGAGGATGTGCGCTGCGTCCATGATGGCGGCTACGCCTGCTTTATCGTCGGCCCCAAGCAAAGTGGTTCCAGATGCCGTGACGATGTCGTTGCCAATCTGGTTTTTTAACTCCGGGTGATCTGCCATGCGGATGACCACAGTGGGGTCGTCGGGGAGTACAATGTCCTGACCCTGATAATTGGTGTGCACCATTGGCTTAACCCCTGCGCCAGAGCAGTCGGGCGCGGTGTCCACATGCGAACAGAAGCAAATGACGGGCACCTTTTTATCGGTGTTGGCGGGAATGGTAGCATATACATAGCCAAATTCATCCAGTTCGGCATCGGCAATGCCCATGGCGAGGAGTTCCTCTACCAGCAAACGGCTCAGGTCTTTTTGTTTTTCCGTACTGGGTGTGGAGGGTGAATTGGGGTCGCTCTGGGTGTCAATTTGTACATAGCGTTGGAAACGGTCGAGCACGCTGTGCTGGAAAGGTGATTTATGCATAGCAAAATGTTTATTGGCCGGAAACAGCGTTGGCGTTGGCATCGCCTATTTTTACGCCAATGAAGTCGGCCCCGGTAAAGGGTTGTTGCAGGTTGTTGATGTTGATGACCTCCAGGGGGAGTGGCGCTCCAAAGGGTTTCAGGGGGTCAGAAAAGATAGCATTGGCCGGAAAAAAACGCCAGGCCGACACATTGGGAAACTTGGGGTTGATGCCGAGGATGACCTTTCGGATATCCACCATATCGAACGTGGTAAACGAGTTGCTTTTATTGGCGTCGCCGGCAATGATTTTCCAGGGCGAATCCAAGTCTTGCGTGCCCAATAAGTGTTTGGAAAACAGCACCATATCAAAACTGGTTACGCCATTCAGCGTACTACCGGCATAACTGGGGGTAAGGGTATAGCTGAGCCCGGAAGGCACATTGTTGAACTGATAGTTTCCCGCATTGTCGGTGGTGGTGGAATCGGCCATGCCACCGCTGAGTTTTATTTTGACGCCTGACATGGCCTGGCCTCCATGGGTTTGCACCTTGCCGCTGATGGGAAATGCCACGGGTTGAGGCAGAAAATATCCGTCTTTGGCGTTAAGATTGGTATTGGTCGGGTCAAGCCACTCGCGCAGGCGGCTTTCCGGGGTGATACCCTGGTTCCAGGAGAGGTCGAAACGGCCAAAAAACGATGTGAGTACGATGCAGTTGTTTTGTGTATTCCACGACCCGCCGTGCAGTTGACCGATGATGCGTTTGTTCGGATCAAGCAGCGGACAACCGGAAGAGCCGGGTTGGAAGGTGCCCACTTCGGGCACGGCATTCCAGTGGGTATTGACCGGGCTAACCCCGTAAATACCGCCCCAGTTGATGGTTTGTGCATGTATGAGGGGGGCCTGGTTGTCTTTGCTGATCTTCTTGATGTCGCCTTGCGGATGGTGGATATAAGTGGTGTTGGCAGGAGGGGTGGCGCTGCGTGTCCATCCGTTGAAATACAGGTTGTAGTTGAAGGGGATGGGCTCCAGTTTGAGCAACATAAAATCGGTTTCAGCCCGAAAAGCCACGCGCTCGCAACCGAGAATGGAACGAGGTGTGGGTTCGGATGCCGGATTGTTGCAGCTGGCGGACTCATAATCAAAGTCAAATCGCCAAAGATCAAAATCGGGCACCAGGCCGATGAGTTGGCAGTGATGGGCGGTGAGGAAGTACGGGTCGGAGGTACTGCCCGTATTGGCAATCAGGGAGCCTGTACACCAGCCCGAGCCGTTGCTGAACACCATCAGGATGCGCGCCACACCTTTTTTTTCAGTTTGCCATGCCGAGCCGTCGGGGCAATTGATGTTGACGTTGCAAGGCAGTGAACTGCCAAAATCGAGTACACCTGCTACATCGTAGGCAATGTCGACGCGCTTCAACAGCAATTCCGACTGACCGGCCACAGGTGATGGTTCGAACAATTCCAGGATGGCGTTTTGGCCTTGAATGGGCCCTACGGTGCATTTACCCTCAGCGGTTGCGCTTTTTTCGGTAAACGCGCCTAAAACCTGGTCACCTGGAGGTGTAAACACAAAAAAACGGGCACCCGGGGGCAATATCAAGCGATCAAACAGCAGTACCATGCCCTTGCCATTGGGCGTTTTAAGGGCGCAGCGCCATAAACGACCACCAGGCACGTCGGCCCAAACGCCTTGGGCATCCAACGACACACTGGTGAACACCGGGGCGGCAAACCGCTGCCATTCGGGGTGCTGTCCGTCCTGTTGGCGTTCGGCTTCCAGGTTTAGTTCGGGCAATAAAAAAAGTTCGGGTGCTGGAAGGGTAAGGCTTGCAGACAAGGGCCTGCCGCCGTCGCTGTATTGTGCGGCCAAAGGAGCCGCAAACAGCAAAAGAAAAAGGGTAATTCGGATGTTCATGGTTGTCGGATGAGTGGGAAAACGCGCCCAAACATACGGGATTAAAATGGATTTTGAATATCCGGATTGTTGATAAATGTGGTATCCGTTAAAGTGTGGAGAAACTTGACTAAGGCTTGCTTATGGTACTTTGTCAGCTCAGCATACTGCACTGGGTTGGTCCCGGGAATCGGGAAGCCAATCTGGAACATAAACGGATCGACGTTGGGCCCGTATTTGTTGCCTACCGACCCATAATGATCAAGTACTTCTTCCAATGTATTGAAGCGTCCATCGTGCATGTAGGGCGCTGTCAAGGCGATATTTCGGATGGTGGGCGCGCGAAATTTCCCTTTGTCTGACGGGTTGCCCGTTGCGACGAACCGCCCGGGATCTTTGAAGTCTTCCAGGTTGCCAGCGCTGTCGAGTCCGTTGTTGAAATACTGGTTGCCGGTGAGGGTGATGCCGCCGTGGCAGTGAAAACATTGCGCATCGGGCAAGTTGATTCCAACACCCTGGGCTTCATCAAAAAACATCAGTTTGCCGTCAATTTCTTCATCGTCCAGCGCGTCAGCCTCTCCGTAATATTGAAAGCGGTCAAATTTGGAATTGCCACTGCTGATGAGGATGCGTTCAAACTGGGCAATCGCTTTGGCGGCCAGTTCTTTGGTGATGTCGCTCCGGTCGTTGATGCCGAACGCCTTGCGGAACAGCGCAGGATAGCCCGGATGCGTTTTCAGTTTTTCCACGACCTGCGGCCAGGTGTGGTGCATTTCAATGGGGTCTTCCACCGGAAGGAGCGCCTGGGCTTCGAGGTCTTTGACCCGGCCATCCCAGAAAAGGCCGTTGGTGGCGTATGCGATGTTGAGCAGCGACATGGCGTTTCGTTTGCCCGCAATACCGTCAATGCCGGTAGACACCGCTTTGTTGTCGGTAAAACTGGCAATAGGCAGGTGGCAGGAAGCGCAAGACATGCTGCTGTCGCGCGAGAGCATGGGATCGTAAAAAAGCCTTCGACCCAGTTGCACCCCATCAACAGTAGGCGGATTGCTTGCGGGCGTAGGCACTTCAGGGAAATGCTCGGGTTTTACGATGGTGTACGGCTGCGGATTGTAAGGGATGTCTTCCAGGTCGCCCGCAGCAACCCCGGGTTCGGTATCCGGGCCGCAGGCAATCACCAGGGAAACGGCACCCAATACAATCAGCAGCAATAAACGGTTCATAAAAGTGCTTATTTTTGTTCCACCTTAATAGCGCGGTCGTAATGTTCTACAACGACTTCTGCAATGCTGATATCAACCTGGTTGTGAGAAGTTTGCGGATGTGCAGCCAAATCATACAAGGTTCCGTCGGGCATGGTAAACATTTTTTTCAGGTCGAAAGTTACGAGTAACTCATGGTCGGCGTCATCCTTGGATATGGTAATCGGTGTGTTGTACGTATACGTGCGGTAAACGGCGTTGCTGCCGTAATGGTGCACCAGGAAAAAATCGATGACGTTGTCGTTGTTCAAATCGGCCTTGCCCTCCACTTTGGTAAAAATAAAACTTTTCCAGCCGCTCCAGAATTCTGTTTCCTGGTACAAAGGATGGCCAACCGGATAGCTGCTGGAGCTCTTCCCGTTGAGGGCGGGTTTTACGCCAATGCCCATGCGCAAACCAGTGTAGACACCTTGAGGCAAGTTGTTGAAATGAAAGTGCGGAACGGCGGAAAGGTCGTTTGTAGCATCATCAGGCGTAAAATCCACAAACTCAATTTCAGAGAGCAGGATACTGGTACCATCTTCCTTTAGGAGTTCAATATCAGAAAGGAAAGTGTGAAAACGCGTAAATTGGAGGTCGTACCCGTCAAACGGGTAGTTTTT
>JBMOHO010000145.1:0-9202 GCA_049317805.1 Saprospiraceae bacterium | reverse complement strand
GGCGACCACGGAACGGGCGACCACGGAACGGGCGACCACGGAACGGGCGACCACGAGGGTCGCCCCTACGGTGTTTCATCTAGGATTTACTCATAAACCATCAGCGTTGGGTAGGGGCGACCCTTGTGGTCGCCCGCCACGTTGTCGCCCGCCACGTTGTCGCCCGCCACGTGGTCGCCCGCACGTTGTCACCCGCCTCGTGGTCGCCCCAATATCATCGCCCAATACATGATCGCCCAACCGTACAATTTCCCGCCTTTCAACCACCACCAAACGCGCCTGTTCATGCTGTACATTTGCTGCTTAAAGTCCACGACCCAAAACCTCCGCGCTAAATGGCACTCCTCCTGTTTATCAAAAACCCAAGACTTGGGCACGTCAAAACCCGTTTGGCCCGCACATTGGGCGACGCAGAAGCGCTTCGTATATACCGTTTTTTGTTGGACAAAACGCGGGAGACGGCCCTGAGGGTTGATGTGGAGCGCATGCTGTTTTACAGTGAGCAAATTCAACATCAAGACGATTGGTCGCCGTCGCAGTTCGACAAATTTGTTCAAGCGGAGGGCGATTTAGGCGTTCGCATGTGTTCCGCCTTTGAAACAGCGTTTGCTAAAGGAGCCAATCGGGCAGTCATCATCGGAAGCGATTGTCCGGAGCTTGACCCCGACACCATACACGCCGCTTTTGAGGCCCTGAATACACACGAGGTGGTGTTGGGGCCTTCGGCCGACGGCGGGTACTACCTGCTTGGCATGCGCCGGCTTTGGCCGACTTTGTTTGAGGGCATCCAGTGGAGCACTGCGGCGGTGTTGACACAAACCCTCGACAAGGCAGAGCAACTGGGATTAAGCGTGTACTCCCTGCAAACCTTGCTCGACATTGATGAGGAGATGGACTGGTATGATTACAAATTTCGGACAGGCAACTGAAGCTTTGACGGTAGATCAAAATTTTTTTAAAAAAATACTTGCATAAAAGGGCCAACATATTTTATCTTTGCACCCGCTTTTAAAGTTTGACTCATTAGCTCAGTTGGTTAGAGCGGCGGACTGTTAATCCGTAGGTCCAAGGTTCAAGTCCTTGATGAGTCGCAATATGATTGTTTTTACACGGCCACCCTGATGAATTCAGTGTGGCCGTGTTGTTTTTATATCTTTGCGTCGTTTATTCACTACACCTCTTCTACATGAGCCTTACCGCAGTAGGCACCGTTGCATTTGACGACATTGAAACCCCATCTGGCCGGGCCGAAAAAGTCATTGGCGGCGCTTGTACATACATCGCCTTAGCCGCTTCTTATTTTTACACGCCGGTGCGCATTGTGTCTGTCGTGGGCGATGATTTCCCGGAAGAAACACTGGAATACCTCAAAACACGAGGCGCCGACCTTGACGGCTTACAGATAAAGCCCGGTGAAAAATCGTTTTTCTGGGCCGGTAAATACCACAAAGACCTCAACACCCGTGATACGCTGGATACCCAGTTGAACGTGTTGGCCACTTTTGACCCCATTTTACCAGAGCATTACCGCAACACCGACTACCTGATGCTGGGCAACCTGACCCCCGCTGTGCAGTTGCGCGTGCTCGAGCAACTGACTCGTCGCCCCAAACTGGTGATGCTTGACACCATGAATTTCTGGATGAATACCGCCCTGGATGACTTGCACCGGGTACTCGCGGAAGTGGATGTGCTGACGGTCAACGATGAGGAGGCCAGGCAACTGTCGGGCGAATACGCGTTGGTAAAAGCCGCACGGGCCATTCACAAGATGGGGCCAAGATACGTGGTGGTCAAAAAAGGCGAGCATGGTGCCCTGTTGTTCCACAGCGGCGACATGTTTTACGCCCCGGCCCTGCCACTGGCCGAAGTGGTGGATCCGACTGGTGCCGGCGATTCGTTCGCCGGGGGATTTGCCGGCTGGATTGCCAAAACAGACGACACTTCCTATGAAAACATGAAACGCGCCGTCATTTACGGATCGACCATGGCTTCGTTTTGTGTCGAAGATTTCAGCATCAACAACCTGAAGGGCTTGTTGCCCGCTCAAATTGACAAACGCGTGCAAGCGTTCGCCAGCTTGGTGCGTTTCGACCTTTGATTTGATCTGCCCCCTGAACGCTAAGCATACTGAATGCAGCAGCCGGTCGTTTAGGAGTCAACAACCATTTTCATCCCATGCGCATTTTTCCACTCCTGATGCTGATGTTGCTCGTCAGCACCGGCTTGAGCAGCCAAACGGGCAACGACAAAATCGTCGCAGCCTTTTCCTTCAACAACTGCAAAGGTGCCGACGACACCGGCAACGGCTCCAACGGCGCTTTTATCGGTGGGCTGGGCTGCGCCTGCGGCGTTCGCGACACCGCTATTCAACTCGATGGCAATGACGACGCCGTATTTTTCGTAGGTCCACTGGGCGACGTGTTCACAACCAGCGATTTCACCGTCAGCTTTTACATCCGGCCCGATGAAAAAGACCAGACCCTCGCCACGCAGGTGGTGATGACCAAGCAGGAAGACTGTTCTACGGACCACGCTTTCTGGGTGCGGTACTCTCCGATCAACCGCATCATCTCTTCAAGCATCAGTGAAAGCGACACCCTTTTAACCACTGTTTCCGCACAATTTGACGATGACGTATGCTGGCAATACGTGTCTCTGGTGCGAAAAGGCAACCGGTATTCCATTTACCTCAACAATTCCCTGCGCGATACCAAAACCACCAAAACGCGCATCGATATTTCTACTGCTGCTATCCTTAAAATAGCAGAGCCTGTTTGCCCCGTCGACAACCGCTTTCAAGGCGCTATAGACGAGCTCCGCATACACAGCAAAGCACTGGAAATTGAGGAGCAACTGCCCTATTATTACAGCCCCAACCGCATACTCAACAGCGACACACTGATTTATCTGGGGAATAGCCTGCAGATCAATGCTACAACTACCTGTGCCGATGCGTTTGAATGGACGCCACAAACAGGCGTTGTGTCGCCTTTTGTAGCATCTCCGGTGATTACGCCTGCCATCAGCCAATCTTACGTATTGAAATCGTTGTTCAACGACGGATGCTCGGCCTTCGATACCATTTTCATAAAAGTGATTGATCCGGACACCCTGGACTGCAACAGCATCTTTGTACCCAATGCCTTTACTCCGGGCGCCTCGCCTGGCCGAAACGACCGTTTTTTCATCAGCAATCCGTTTTCGGTTGACGAGTTTGTCTCTTTTGAGGTGTATGACCGTTGGGGGGGAAGGGTGTTCAGTGCCGTAGATCAATTTGACAGCTGGGACGGCAATTTTCAGGGCCAGCCGCTCAACCCCGGCATATTTTTGTACCGCCTGCGATACAAATGCGATGGAGAAGAGCGCGTAGTGAACGGTACGCTTACCCTTTTGAGGTAAAAAACAAGCCCGCGACACATTTGCCGCGGGCTTTTTCACTAAACCGTTTCTATTGTATGAAGCTACAATGTATAGTACCAAACGTGTGCCATACTCGAAAAAGTACACTATCCGCGACATTTTTTTAAAAAAATATTTAAGCCAAACCAGCCCGTGACGTGTTTATGCAGCATAATCTAAATGGCATGAATCATACATTGATATTATGGCGCCACGCACTCCTTCTTGCGCTGTTGCCCGTGGGTGCCTGCGATAATGCGGCCGAACAAATAGCACGCAAAGAAGCCGGGGCAAGTGGACACGGCAGTCCGTTAGTTGCGGATGGACAGGCCATTTTTCGCCAAAAGTGCATTACCTGCCACGGTGCCGACGGCCAATTGGGCCTCAACGGCGCTAAAAACATTACACAGTCCCAACTCAACCTCGACGAACGCATTGCACTCGTTACCAACGGCAAAGGTCTGATGACGCCCTTCGGCGGTTTGCTCAGCGCTACCGAAATAAAAGCCGTAGCGGCCTATACGCTGGAACTGAAATGACCAAGTGTTTTTTATTGATTGCCTGATTGGGCACTAAAGCAGATGAATGTGCATTTGAACCATACCATTTTATTGACCGGTGCCACCGGCTTTGTTGGGGCATACGTGCTGGAACGACTCCTCAAAAAAGGCTACAGGGTGCGTGCCTTGCGGCGTAAAGACAGTCCTGTGGACATGGTTACCGACCTGAGCGGTCAAGTGGAATGGGTAGAAGGCGACGTAACCGATTTGGTGTCGCTTGAAGACGCCTTTCAAGGCGTCACACATGTCTTGCACTGCGCCGCTATGGTGTCGTTTCACCCACGCGATGAACTGCGCATGACCCAAATCAACGTAACGGGCACAGGCAACATCGTCAACCTGTCGCTGGAATACGGCGTCAAAAAGTTGGTCCACGTCAGCAGCATCGCCTCCTTAGGGCGCAGCAAAGAACGCACCACGCTCAACGAAAACAGCATGTGGGTTCAAAGCCCGTCCAATACCCGATACGCGGTGAGCAAATACCTGTCTGAACAGGAAGTATGGCGCGGGCATGCGGAAGGACTGTCGGTGGCCATAGCCAACCCGGCCGTCATCCTCGGTGCCGGGTTTTGGCATGCGGGTACGTGCAAGTTGTTTCGACAGGTGGATCAAGGCCTCCGCTTTTGGTCCATTGGTCGTTCAGGATTTGTAGACGTACGTGACGTAGCTGATTTTCTGCTTTTGCTCCTCGAACAAGATATTGATGGCGAGCGGTATGTGCTGAGCGCCCAAAACCAAACTTTTAAGGAACTGTTTAGCGACATCGCGTTTGCACTGGGCCGAAAACCGCCTGGCATCAAGGTTACCCCTTTGTTGGCGGAAGTAGCCTGGCGGGTAGAGTGGCTCAAGGAAAAGCTGTTGGGAGCCGAACCCGTGGTGACCAAAGAAAGTGCGCGCTCCAGCCTCAATCAATTTTTGTATGAAAATGACAAATCGCTGCTGATACCCGGCTTCCGTTACCGCCCGTTGGCCGACACCATCAGGGAAACGGCCGTTGCATACCAATTTGCCCAACAAAACGGATTAAAAGCCAACCGATTAAACCCATGAAACGCACCCTGATATTTGTTGCTCTTGGGTTGCTGCTGCTGTTTTTCTGGTACCGCAGCAGGCAGCCCCGTTTTATTGCCGGTGAAAAAGCGCCTGATTTTCAAGTGGCTTTGGCAGATGGCAAATCTTTCCGGTTGTCCGACCTGCACGGGCGTTACGTCTTGCTTCAGTTTTGGGGCAGTTGGTGTGGCCCGTGTCGGGAAGAGAATCCGCAACTTGTTGAGTTGTACGACCAGTTTCACAACGCCGGATTTGACATCGTAAGCATAGGCATTGAACGGCAGGAGCCGGCCTGGAAGCGCGCCATTGCCAAAGACGGCATGCACTGGCCCCATCACAGCAGCGATTTTCAGGAGTTCAGCAACCCGGTAGCCCAGTTGTACAACGTGCACGCCATACCAACCACTTTTCTGATCAACCCCGATGGTGCCATCATGGGCGTATCCCTGGATCCCTATGAAATCCACAAGGCTTTGGCAGAAAAACTGGATCACAACTGACAGATTGACGCGAAGGGCGGCAAGGCACAAGATTTGCTGATGCTCACCGCGGGGCTTAGCTGCCCAATTTTGCCTGTTTATGAAAAAAACGCTCAAAAAATTATTCAACATGACGGAAAAGGACACGAACCCGACGGAGGAATCTCAATACGACTATCACAAAGAAGCGGCCCAAACGGAAGCCCCAACCCAGGAGGCCGAGTCCGCTGATTTGATGCGCATACGCGATTTGGAACAACAATTGGACGATGCCAAAAACAAACACCTGTACCTGTTGTCCGATTTTGAAACCTTCAAACGGCAAGCGAGCAAAGAGCGCCTGGAGCTGATGCAAACTGCCGGACGTGACATCCTGGCGGCTTTGCTGCCCGTAATCGACGATTTTGAGCGCGCCGCGCGCAACAATGCACTGAGCGAAGGCGTAGAACTCATCCACCATAAACTGCTCCATACCCTCGAATCCAAAGGATTGCGGTCCATGCAGGTTCAAAAAGGCGACGCGTTTGACGCCGATCGGCACGAAGCGGTGGCCGAAATTCCTGCGCCCGACGAGTCAATGAAGGGCAAGATCATTGACGTCATTGAGCAAGGTTTTCTAATTGGCGAACGCATCATCCGTTTTTCAAGGGTAATTGTAGGGCAATAAGCATTCAAGAAAAAAAACATGGCCAAACGCGATTATTACGAGGTGCTCGGCGTACCCAAAAATGCCAGCGCCGACGATATAAAAAAAGCCTATCGCAAAAAAGCGCTGGAGTATCACCCCGATAAAAACCAGGGCGACAAGGCAGCCGAAGATAAATTCAAGGAAGCCGCCGAAGCGTATGAGGTATTGAGTGACGACAATAAGCGCCCACAGTACGACCGCCATGGGCACGCGGCGTTTGAAGGCATGGGCGGCGGCGGCGCTTCGTCATATGATGGTATGTCTATGGACGACATCCTGCGCCGCTTTGGGTTTGAGTCCGATGATGTTTTCGGCGAGTTTTTCGGCGGCGGCCGGCGGCGTTCGAGCGGTGGGCGACCACGCGGCGAACGGGGCAGCAACCTGCGCGTGCGCGTCAAAATGTCGCTGGAAGAAATTGCAACGGGCGTCAAGAAAAAAATCAAGGTGCGCAAACAGGTGCCCTGCACTACCTGCAGCGGATCCGGTGCACGCGACGGTGCAGTAGACACTTGCACCACCTGCCGAGGCTCCGGAATGGTGGGCCGGGTGTCCAACACGCCTTTCGGCATGATGCAAACCACCACCACCTGCCCCACTTGCGGCGGCACGGGCTCTACCGCCAAATCACCCTGCAATGTATGCAAAGGCGACGGGCGGGTTTTCGGCGAAGAAACCATCGAAATTGACATCCCGGCAGGCGTAAACGACGGCATACAGCTCTCCATGTCGGGCAAAGGAAACGCTGGCGCAAAGGGCGGGCCCGCAGGCGACCTGATCATCAGCATTGAAGAAGAGCCGCACGAGCATTTCACCCGCGAAGGCAACAACATCATTTTTGAATTGTACATCAACATGGCCGACGCCGCCCTGGGTGCCAAAATTGAAGTGCCTACCCTTGATGGCCGTGCACGCATGACCATTCCGTCAGGCACCCAGTCAGGCAAAATCCTGCGCCTGCGCGACAAAGGGCTGCCCCAACTGCAATCGTACGAACGCGGCGACCAGTTGATCCACGTCAACGTGTGGACGCCCAAAAAGCTCAACGACGAAGAAAAGCAACTCCTGGAACGCCTGCGTGAATTGCCCAATTTCCAACCCACGCCAGGTAAGGAAGACAAAGGCTTCTTCGACCGCATCCGCGATGCCTTCAGTTGAAAAATAAATTTGCAAGGTTTTTGAGAAGTTGGTAACTTTGCACCCGCTTTTAAAAAAGCACCTCCCTGGCCACGTGGCGGAATTGGTAGACGCGCTACTTTGAGGGGGTAGTGTCCTTCGGATGTGCTGGTTCGACTCCAGTCGTGGTCACTGTTTAACGGGACTTTTCAGATTCAAAAACTGAGAAGTCCTTTTTGGTTTTATAGGCCCTATCTTTTCTTTAAACCATCCCGATTTATTATATGAACGACGTGTTACAGCATATTCTGGACGAATTTCATCTGCCGCTCCATAATCCAGTGTTGATCTTTTCCCTGATTTTGTTCATCATTTTGCTGGCCCCCATTTTGCTCAAACGGCTCAATGTGCCCGGCATCATTGGACTCATCATCTCGGGCGTCGTCATCGGGCCTCACGGGTTGAATATATTGGAAAAAACCTCGGCGGTTGAACTGTTTTCCACCATTGGCCTGTTGTACATCATGTTCATTGCGGGTTTGGAACTCGACATGAACGAGTTTCGGATGAACCGCAACAAAAGCCTGCTCTTTGGCCTTTTCACTTTCATCATACCCATTGCGCTGGGTTTTCCGGTTTGCTATTACGTGCTGGAACATGACCTGAATGCCAGCATGCTCACGGCCAGTATGTTCGCCACACATACCTTGGTGGCCTACCCCATCGTGAGCAAAATGGGCATTTCAAAAAATCAGGCAGTGGCCATTTCAGTGGGTGGCACCATCCTGACCGATACAGCGGTGCTCATTATACTCGCCGTGATCATCGGCAACAGCCATGGCAGCCTCAACCGCGACTTCTGGATTCGTTTGTCGGTTTCCCTCGTGCTGTTTGCGGCCATCATGTTTTTGGTCATACCGCGTATTGCCAAGTGGTTTTTCCGAAAATTGGAAAGCGAAAAACACGCGCATTACATATTTGTGCTGTCGGTGGTCTTTTTCTCTGCCTTTTTGGCGCAGTTGTCGGGCGTGGAACCCATTATTGGGGCTTTTGTGGCCGGATTGGCCCTCAACCGGCTCATTCCGCACTCCTCAGCGCTCATGAACCGGATCGAATTTATCGGCAATGCGCTGTTTATCCCGTTTTTCCTGATTTCAGTGGGCATGGTTGTAGATGTTAGCGTCATCCTCAACGGCCCCCATGCGCTCATTGTGGCTGTTACGCTTACCATTGCTGCGCTGCTCGGCAAATGGCTGGCAGCCTTTTTCGCGCAAATAGCCTTCCGATTTACAAAAGCGCAACGACAACTGATTTTTGGGCTCAGCAGCGCCCACGCAGCAGCCACCCTGGCCGTCATATTAGTTGGATTTAACGCCGGCATCCTGGACGAAAACGTGCTGAACGGCACCATCATCCTTATTCTCGTCACGTGCATTGTAGCTACTCTCGTGACTGAAAGCGCAGCCAAAAAAATTGTGTTGAGCGACGAAAACGGCGAATCGCCCATTCAGGCGCAACTGCCACTGGCCAACGAGCACATTCTGGTGCCCGTAACCGACGCATCATCCATTGAAAAACTACTGGAGTTTGCACTGCTCATCAAAGACCGCAAGTCGGCCAATCCCATTTCCATGCTGTCGGTGGTACCAAACAATGAAGAAGCCGAGGCCAACATCCTGCGCTCCAAAAACAAACAAGAGGAATACGTGCGCCAGGCCTCGGCCGCAGAAATAAAGGTGAACCACATAGCCACCATAGACCACCATTTAGCCAGTGGCATTGCGCGCACTTCCCGTGAAATACTGGCAGACCTGGTGCTCATGGGGCTGCCCGAACGCGCAGGTTTTTTGGACAAACTCATCGGGGAGCAAACCGAAAGCATCCTGAGCAGCGTGCACAAATGCCTCTTT
>JBMOHO010000144.1:0-9266 GCA_049317805.1 Saprospiraceae bacterium | reverse complement strand
GTGGCGATAATAAATCTGTGGTGATAATAAATCTGTGGTGATAATAAATCTGTGGCGATAATAAATCTGTGGTGATAATAAATCTGTGGTGATAATAAATCTGTGGCGATAATAAATCTGTGGTGATAATAAATCTGTGGTGATAATAAATCTGTGGTGATAATAAATCTGTGGTAAAAATAAAATCTGTGGTAGCAAAGTAAAAAAAGCAATCTGTGGTTAAAACGCCCCCCTACAACCCAAAATATTTCTTCACCTGGTTCATCTGCATGCGGTAGCCAAACCAGCCCCGCAGGGCGGCAAACAACTTGGCGTCTTTGCCCACCAGGTAGCGCAGGCGATCGGTACCGTCGGTGGAAGCGTTGTAAATGGCTTCGGCCACCATCTCCGGGGTGCCGAAGTTTTTGGTGTTGGCCGGATCGGTAAATCGGGCAGTCATCTTGGCCATGTAGTCTTTGTACTCCGGGAAGTTGGTGATGTCCCAGGCGTCCATGCTGCGGCCCGCAAAGTCCGTTTTGATGCCGCCGGGTTCAATGAGTTTAACGCGGATGCCAAAGGGTGCCAGATCAAACCAAAGGCCTTCACTCAGCCCTTCCAGGGCAAACTTGGAGGAATTGTACATGCCAAACAGCGGCAAAGTGAGCAGGCCGCCGATGGAAGTGACGTTGACGATGACGCCGGCTTTGCGCGACTTGAAATGCGGCAACACCGCTTTCATGCAATCGATCACCCCAAAGAAATTGACGTCGTACTGCTTGCGAATCTGCTCGTCGGTGCCGGCTTCCATGGGTCCGAATGCCCCATAGCCCGCGTTGTTGAGCCAAACATCGATGCCGCCAAAGGTGCTGATGGCGAAGTCGATAGAGGATTGGATGGATGCAGTGTCTACAACGTCGAGTCGGCAAAGTTTGAGCCGGGCGTCTTCTTTCAGGTCTTGTTCAGCCTCTGGTTTGCGCATGGTGGCCAGTACGTTCCATCCTTTTTGGTGAAAATACTGGGCGGTGGCTTTGCCGATGCCGCTGCTGGCACCAGTGATGACTATGGTCTTGGACATAATTTTTTTTGTGTGTAAATGTACTAACGCAATAATGCGGGTAATGTTAATTTTACGGCATGAAAAACGCTGCCTACCACTACCGCCGCTGGCTCATTCAAGCTCCCCTGGGCCTTGTGCTGGTGGGTTTTGGCGCCTGCCTGATAGCAGAGTCGGCCATGCTCAAATATTCGGGCGCTTCCACCGGCCAATGGGTGCTTGCCGGCACGGTGTCACTGGTGGTGTTCAACAGTGGATTGTGCGTGTTTGGCGACAGCATTTTGCACCGCATGCGGTATGAGCGGATGTCGTAGTGCCTTGTTCCAATGATGGATACCTGCCGGCATCCTGTTTGCTCACCCTTGAAACGGTATATGAAAACGTTTGATCGTCTTGTTTTTGCGGCACTGCTCCTGTGTCCGGTTTTGTCGACGGCCCAGTCGGGTGCTCCGTCCGGTTTTGTTTTGCAGGTGCAGCCCGTTTTTCAGCAGCAAACGGTCCGTTTGAATGAACCGATGCAAACGGCCGCTGGCGACACGCTGGTGCTGCATGAGCTGCGGTTTTACCTGTCTGATTTTAGCTTTTATAAAAATGGTCAGGTGGTTTTTGAAGAAAAAGAGGGCCACCATTTAATCGATATGGAAAACGAAACCACGCAGTCGCTCGTATTTTCGTTTCCTGCACCGCTTCAGTTTGACGCCATTGCTTTCAAACTGGGCATAGACAGCGCCACCAACGTCAGTGGAGCCATGGGCGGCGATTTGGATCCGACCAAAGGCATGTTTTGGACCTGGCAAAGCGGGTACGTCAACTTTAGAGCAGAAGGATTTTACGAAAAATGTCCCACCCGGGAGGGCGCTTTTCAGTTTCACCTCGGCGGATACATGCCGCCTTTTCCGGCCGTACAGCGCATTCAAATAGCGGCTATGCCGGGCCAAAACCGGCAGCTTCAACTGGATTTGACACCGTTTATAGATCAAGTGAATTGGGCCAAAAAATACAGCATCATGTCGCCCGGTACCGAAACGGTTCGCTTGTCCAAGGTGTTGGCCACATCGTTCAGCCTGCATGCCAATTAGCCGTTTTTTTGCACTTTGGGTTGGGGTATTGATGGTGTCGGTCGGCATGAGGCAGCATGGCGACCCTGTGTTGCTGGAATACCCGGCCTATTGGCCCAGTCCGAGGTATGATTTTTCCAAAAATCCGCTTACCCGTCAGGGGATTGCGTTGGGCAGGCAGTTGTTTTATGATCCCGTGTTGTCGCGCGACAGCACAGTTTCCTGCGCCAATTGTCATTTGTCGTTTACAGCGTTTACGCACGTCGACCATGCCTTGAGCCATGGGATAGAGGACCGCATTGGGCGGCGCAACTCACCTGCCCTGATGAACCTGGCCTGGGCCGAACAATACATGTGGGACGGTGCGGTGAACCACTTAGACATGCAAGCGCTTGCACCCATTTCGCACCGGACGGAAATGGATCATACCCTGGCTGCGGTGTTGCAAAGGCTGCGGCAGTCGCCGGCGTATGCGGCGCGTTTTGAGGCGGCGTTTGGCGACCCGGGCATTACGGGAGAGCGTTTTTTGAAGGCCATTTCGCAGTTTGAACTGACGCTGGTTTCCGGCAATGCCAAGTATGATCGGGTGCGCATGGGGGCCGAACAATTTACCGAACAGGAACAAAACGGGTATCGGCTGTTTCAGGCTAACTGTGCTGATTGCCATGTTGAGCCCTTGTTTTCCCATTTTGGTTTCGAACAAAATGGTCTGCCTTTGGATACGGTATTGATGGATTATGGTCGAATGGCTGTTACCCAAAATCCGGCGGATTCCCTGAAATTCAAGGTGCCTTCTCTTCGAAATATCGAATTCTCGTATCCTTACATGCACGACGGGCGGTTCCCGAAGTTGCGCGACGTGATCAACCATTACACACAAACCAAAGCGCTGAACCGACAAGTAGCGCTTACCCCAAATGAAAAGGTCGATTTAATCGCTTTTTTACGCACGCTGACGGATCGTGATTTTTTGTTCAACCCGGCATTTTCATTTCCTCAAAAATAATTCAAGGTGTTGGCGCAAGATATTTAACCCAACGGCATCTAAGCGAAGCATTCGTTTTCATCATATCATATCCCTGTTCAGTATGAAAAGTCCAGTCCTCTTTTGTTTCTCCATGCTTATTGTTTGCCAGGCGCAGGCGCAAACCAACCCGGTGATCACTTCCTGGCTGATCAACACCAGCGGATTGATGGGCCGGCACTATGTGAAGAACAACTCCACGCCCATTCAGGACAATGTGCAGGCCAACGTGCAGTCGGTACAATATTCCACCAACTGGGTTTATGTGCAAGCTACCGGCATTCCGGCTTACATCACAGGGCCGTTTTTAGACGGCAATCCTTCGCTGGCTACCGCGCAAACCGGCTATTTTAAAATACCGCAGAGTCCGGTACAAAATACGGGCAATCCAACCAATACCACCGGGGGCAACATAGGGGTGTTCATCAACGGTGTGGCCTTGTTTGATTACCGCGACGGCGTGTCGTGGCAAAACGCGTCGCAGTCGCTCAAAGGCGGGCCGCTCGGTGGCATGGGCGACAATGTGTGGAATCGCGACGCCGTGGTGGCCGAACGCGTTGGATTCGATTGCGCCAAAGGCCACCCGGCCATGGGCAACTACCACCACCACCAAAACCCTTCGGCGTTCAACCTGGATCTGGCGGTGATTTCCAACGTATGCGACCTGTACCTTGCCGACGGGCTGTACACCATCGACAGCATGAAGCATTCGCCGCTGCTGGGCTTTGCCTACGACGGGTTTCCCATTTACGGCGCTTACGGGTACAAAAACACCAATGGTACCGGTGGCCTGGCGCGCATGCGGTCGGCCTATACGCTCCGCAACATCAGCACCCGCACCACGTACGCCAATGGCACGGATGTAACCGACGGCCCGGCGGTCAGTGCTACGTATCCGTTGGGGTATTTTCGCGAGGATTATGTGTATGTAGACGATACCTCCTCGGTGGTGCTTGACGAGCACAACGGGCGGTTTTGTGTGACGCCCGAATATCCGCAGGGTATTTACGCGTATTTTGCCACGGTGGATGCCAACTGGAATTCGGCGTATCCGTATGTGGTGGGCCCAACTTTTTACGGCGTGCGCAACACCTCCAAGGTGCAAACCATTGGCGAAACAGTGACGACATATAATCCGACCACGGTGGTTGCCGAAAATGATTTGAACCGCATCCAGGTCAACATTTTCCCTAACCCGGCAGACGACTTCTTTGCCGTCCAGGTGGAAGGTTTGTTGCGCGAAAGGGTACAAGTATACCTGTTGGATGCCAGCGGCACAATCATTCAACAGGCACAGATTATGCCGGGCAGCACCATTTGTTATTTTGAAACCGCGACTTTGTACGACGGGGTGTATGCTGTCAGCATTGCTGAGGGCGCAAAAGTGTTGTGTGCAGGCCAGGTGGTTTTGCAAAGAAATTAACGCGTCCTACGGATGTTACTATAACAAACATAGTCTGTTAACTTTCGCTTGCATCGTGATCCGTTTCCTTCTTTGATGGTCGGGTGACCAAAAAGTAGGCAATTGACAAAGACAGGATCAGTCCAGCAGTGGAAAGTTCGGCAATGGGTGTTGCTTCCATGATATCCATCATCAAAACTTTACGGGTCACGGCGATCATCCCTATCACAATGATGATCCGCAACTTAACTGCATGATCTTGTGCAAATACCTTGACGCTTTGAAGGATTTCCAGCCAGAGCAAAATGGTAAAGAACATGCCAACAATATGCTCGTTTCTGCCATCGACGCTGTGTTCGCTGGAAGTGATGGAACGGTATAAGACAAGGCCAAATTCAACGGCCAGTTCAATGGTCAAATAGGCAACACCCACCATTGCCAGAACAACCAAGGCACCGGATATGTATTTTTCGTAGCCAATTAGAAATTTTTCCATGATGTGCAACATGATATTTCGGCAAAAATAGAAAAATTTGCTAAAATCACTGGTCCTACGAGTAAACTCGCAGGGCCAGTGCTAAATACCTGATGGTGAAACTCTTATGCCAACATAGCCGATGGCACCCATCATAGGTGCCCACACCTGCGTGGCATTGAAATACGGGCTCCAGGGGTCGTTGGGCGACACGATGACGTCGTGCTGCCTGTACCCGGTCAGGTTTTCGCCGCCGATGTAGAGTTCCATTTTTTTCCAGCGGTAAGTGACCTGGGCATTAAGCAGGGCGTACCAGGGCGAGGATTCCATCAGGCTGTGGTCGTGGTGCAGTTCGTGCGGTACATCCGAGTTGTCGGGCAGGCGTTGCGGCCCGGTGAGGGGCATGTGGGCGTTGAACATCCAGCGTTTGTTGGGCGTCTCATACGTGGCGGCCACGAGTGCGCGGTAGCGCGGCAGCAGGGGAGGGGTGTCGTACTTTCCTCCGGCGTATCGGGCGTGCACGTCGTTCCATTTCCAGGCGCACTTCAGGTCGAGACCCTTGGCAGCGTTCACCTGCAACAAGGCCAGGAGGCTGTTGGCCCAGGAGGGGCCTTCGGCGTAGCGGAAAAAGACATCCGTTGGCGAGGCATCCACGTCGGTCAACACTTGTTTGTCAAAATCGGTGCGATAAGCGTCTACACTCAGGCTTGCACTGCGCTGGAAGAGTTTAAATTCTTGGGTAAAATTGAGTCCGTAGTTCCAGGCTGCCTCGTACCGAATGTCTTCGGCCACGTGCAGGGTGCGGTTGCTGGCGAGCACGCTGATGTTTTCGGCGATCAGGTTGGGCGAGCGGTATCCGTAGCCCGCGGAGGCGCGCAGGGTGCTTTTGGCGGTGAGGGCGTATTTTGCGCTCATGCGGGGAGTAAAAAACCACCCAAATCGGCTGTTCCAGTCGGCCCGTGCGCCCAGTACCAGCACCAGGTCGGGGACGCCCATGTCCAGGTTGGGTCGGCTGTAGGTGTATTCGATCATGGCTCCGGGCACGGCTTCGGTGCGGCTCAGGTCGGTGTCGTTCACGCGTTCGTCGATGCCGTCGTACTGAAACGACGGTGCCATGAGCAGCTTGTGGTTGGTGTTGCCGATGATGGTTTGGTAAAGCGATTGCCAGTACATGGAACGCTGGGTGGCGCGGTACACGTTTCGGCCGTAGAGGGCGTCGCTGCGGTGCCAGGAGGCGGAGAGCATGTTGCCCCACTGGTTGTATTGTTTGCCAAACAGGCCTTCTTTCCCGAATTTGCCCCAGGCTTCTACCCGGTCGTTTTGCTGATCAATGGCGAATCGTTGGGTGATGCCTTCAATGGGGTCTATTTGTCCGCCCGTGCGGTGGTCGGTGAGCGCCTGTATGTTGAACTGGCCGCAAATGCCCTCGCTTTCGTAAAACATGCGGTACAGGCCGTTGAGTTGCCTGCGGCTGGGCATGTCGTAGAAGTTGTCGTTGTTCATGTCGCGCCGGTTCTCCACAAACGAGGCGTGGGTGAGCAGCCCGTGCGAAAAATTACCCTGGCCTTTGTGGTTGAGGTGCACGTTGAGTTCGCCGCGGCCTTCGGTGCCGGCAAATGCATTGATGAAAACGGGTTTGTCGGACTGTGGTTTAACGAGTTCGGCGTTGATTTGTCCCGTAATGCCCGCATAGCCGTTTTGTACCGTACTGGCCCCTTTGGCCAACTGGATACCGCTCAGCCAGCTGCCCGGGATCATTTCAAATGCAAAAGGTGTGGCAATGCCACCGAGCGTGGGGCGGTTTTCGAGCAAAAACTGGCTGTACATGCCGCGCAGGCCCAGCATCTGAATTTCGCGCACACCCGTCAGCGGATCGGCGTATTGTACATCCACGGCGCCGTTGGTTTCAAAACTCTCCGACAGGTTGCAACAGGGCGCTTTGCGCAGTTCTTTGCCGTGTATGCTTTCGATGTTGCGGTTTTCGAGCAGGGAGGTGGCATTGTCGAACGCGTGCGCGTTGATCTGCACTTCGGTGAGCAGTTGCACGCCGCTGACCTCTATCCAGATGTTGTTTTCGCCGGGCAGCACTTCTATGGCGGTGGGCAGGTGGCCCGGATAGCGGATGTAAAGCGAATCTGCCTGTGTTCGGCCGGGAATTGTAAATCGACCAAGGGTGTCGGTGATTACACCGGTATTGCTGTTTTTCCACACGACCGTGGCACCCACAAGAGGCTCTTCGGCGGTATTGGTCACGAGGCCAATGAGGGATAGTGTTTGGGCCGAATCTGCTGTGATTTGGGCGGAAAGTGTTTGGGCGAGCAGGCCCAACAGGAATATGTTGAAGAGGGGATGTTTCATGTTGTCGAACGGTTTTGCTGAAAAAATTCACGCATGGCCGCAGCGCCACAAAGATTTTATAAAAAATCCTGTGGTACGGCGGAAATGAAGCAACCGTCGTCGACTAACACAAATAAAGCTGGTGGCGCAAGCAGCGGTCGCGCCCGGAAAGGGGTGGGGGTGGTCGGGGAGGATCTGGCAGGTAAGGCTTCCGGGCGATCCACACGGGTTGTACAAAAACGATGCTTTGTACCGGAGCGGGCACCGTCCAGTCAACATCCAGGGTCAAAAGCGAATCAACTAAGTATTTTGACTTGAACTGGAGTACTTTAAGTGTTTTTTTGGTGCAACTGTGCTTGTCCCTTGCTTTGAATTTGCCTGCACAACAGTCTGGTTTTTCCACAACAGCACCCAGTGGACAGGTGTCCGATGCCTGTTTGCAACAAGTGTTGGCCGTCGTGTTGGATTGATGCGTTGCACACGGATCGGCAGCAACAAACAACGCCATCTGTGTTTTGCCCAAACAAAAACAGTACACCTCATACATGGGTATGCCCATGGTGGCTACCGGCACGCTGAACAGCCAGAGCCAGAGGAAACAGGCTTGTATGGACTTGGAAAACAACATTTGAGGTCAAAGATACGAAATATGCATTGACATATTACAACAAATAAATTAATCCGTATCTTTGAAGAAAAAATAGTCATGCAAGTCATCACCGTAGAATTGCTTAACGAAAATGCCTTGAAGTTGCTGCAACAATTGGAGCACATGAAAATCATTAAACTGTCGCTGAAGCCCGTAACACCAGCTGCCCCAAAGAAAAAATGGGCAGGCACTCTTTCCAAAGAGACCGCAGCGAACATGCTTCAGCACCTCGAATATACCCGCAACGAATGGGAACGCATCTGATGGACAGCAACGCCGTGATTGAATTCCTTGGCGGCGTAATCCCCACATCGGGTAGTCAATGGTTGCAGAATTTGATTGACAATGAGGTTCATTGCCTTTCCATTATCAACCGCATCGAACTGCTTTCTTACAAAGGGACATCGTCAGATATGCACGTACTGACCGATTTTATTGATGCATCAAACGTCTTACTGTTGACAGAGCCTATTGTTTTGAAAACAATAGAAATTCGTCAACAAACCAAAATTAAGCTGCCAGACGCCATCATTGCTGCTACGGCTCTTGTACATCAACTCCGCCTGGTAAGCCGGAATACTGACGACTTCAAGAATGTTTCGGGGTTGTCCATTGTTAACCCTCATCTTGTTTAGCGGCAGTGTATTTACTCGAAGACATTATTCATAGAGCTTGTATAATAATGTTATTATTACAATAAAAATAAATGTAATTTTCGCCGGACACTGCTTTCTCAACAGCCCGACTGTACAACTTTGTATTACGCTCTACTCCCATCCGCCAATCGCCTTCCGATAGTTGAGCGCCGCCACCAGATAGTCGTACACCACCCCAAGATAGTTGTTTTCAGCCGTTTGAAGCGACAGTTCGGCCGTTTTCAGGTCGTTTTGCAGCAATACGCCTTGGCGGAAACGAAACTGATCGGTCTCGTAAATCCGGCGCGCCAGGTCAATGTTGCGTTGGCTTTCTTCCAGGCTGAGGCGGGCCTGTGCCAGCGATTTCCGGGCCGTTTTGATTTCATGGGCCACGTCGGCGCGCAGGCGTTCCAGATTGGCGTCGTTGATTTGCTGGCGCAAACGGTATTCTTCGGCGTCGAGTCGGGCCTGTTTGCCGTCGTAAATAGGCAGCGCAGCGCGCACGCCGAGGTTGCTGTAATCGGTCAGGTCTGCGTCCAGGGCCAGCAGGGTGTAGTTGCCGTAAGCCGACAGTTCGGGCTTGAGGCGGGCACCCGCTTTGTCTACTTGAAGCGCGTTGCGCTGGCGCTCTATTTCTTCGGCGCGGATCTCGG
>JBMOHO010000143.1:0-9291 GCA_049317805.1 Saprospiraceae bacterium | reverse complement strand
GCCATCACCGTCAATACAGACGCTGGCGTATGCACGGCGACAGCACCCAGTCTGGGTGCCCCCACCACAGATGACAACTGCGGGGTAGCTGAGGTGACAGATGACGCGCCCACATCTTTCCAGGTTGGAACGACTACTGTGGTGTATACGGTTTTCGATTTGTCGGACAATACCGCTACATGCACCCAAACCGTGGAGGTAGAAGACAATGAAGCGCCGACGATCATTTGCCCAAATGCCATCACCGTCAACACAGATTCCGGGGAGTGCACGGCGACAGAGCCCAATCTGGGCACGCCCACCACAAATGACAACTGTGGGGTAGCTGAGGTGACAGATAACGCGCCCACATCTTTCCAGGTTGGAACAACTACTGTGGTGTATACGGTTTTCGATTTGTCAGATAACACGGCCACATGCGTCCAAACCGTGGAGGTTGAAGACAACGAAGCGCCGACGATCATTTGCCCAAATACCATCACCGTCAACACAGATTCCGGGGAGTGCACGGCTACAGCACCCAATCTGGGCACGCCCACCACAAATGACAACTGTGGGGTAGCTGAGGTGACAGATAATGCGCCCACAGCATTCCAGGTTGGAACGACAACTGTAGTGTATACGGTTTTCGATTTGTCGGACAATACCGCTACATGCATCCTAACGGTGGAGGTTGAGGACAATGAAGCGCCAGGCATCAGCTGTCCGGCAGCCATCACCGTCAATACAGACGCTGGCGTATGCACGGCGACAGCACCCAATCTGGGCACGCCCACCACAAATGACAACTGCGGGGTAGCTGAAGTGGCAGATAACGCGCCCACAGCATTCCAGCTTGGAACGACTACTGTGGTGTATACGGTTACCGATTTGTCGGGCAATACAGCCACATGCGCCCAAACGGTGCTGGTTAAAGACAATGAACCACCAACAATCAGCTGCCCTGCGGCGATCACTGTCAATACCGATCCGGGCGTATGCACCGCAACGGCTCCGAATCTGGGCACACCCACTACCACAGATAATTGTGGTGTAAGCGGCGTAAGCAACAACGCGCCAGGTGTATTTCCAGTAGGGCCAAGAGTAGTGGTTTATACGGTTACGGATGCGTCAGGCAACACCAGAAACTGCACCCAAAACGTGTTGGTCAGAGACAACGAAGCGCCTGTCATAGCCTGTGCAGACACTTTGAAAGTGAACACAGACCCGGCATCTTGCTTTGCGTTCGGAGTTGCCTTGCCTGCTCCAACCACAACAGACAATTGTTCTGCGGTCAATGTAACCAACAATGCTCCGGTACAATTGCCGCTTGGGATAACCAATGTGGCGTTTACCGCAACCGACCAGTCTGGCAACAGTTCCTCTTGTGCTTTGGCGGTAAGGGTAAGAGACAATGAGCCTCCAACCATCATTTGTCCAAACAATGTAAGTGTCAATACGCTTCAGGGTTTGTGTTATGCAACAACGGTACAACTGGGTGTTGCTCAGGTGAATGACAACTGCCCTAATTTGGTGGTGACCAACAATGCACCGATACTGTACCCGTTGGGCCCAACCAATCTGACGTACACGGTCACGGATGCGGGCGGAAACAAGGCAACTTGCATCACCATTGTGACCGTTACAGACAACCAGCCGCCAGTGATCACTTGCCCTGCAAACGCAACGGTAAATGCCAACGCCAATTGCCAAGCCACAGGTGTAAGCATAGGCTTGCCTCAGGTAACGGAGAACTGTACGGTGAGCAGCATTTCAAACAATGCCCCTACAGCATTTCCGGTGGGAACAACCCAGGTGGTGTTTACCGTCACCGACAACAGTGGCAACACGGGAACATGCATCAAAACCGTTACGGTATTGGACAATACGCCGCCCACCATTGTTTGTCCGGCCAACATCACCACTTCCACTACACCGGGTCTTTGCACCACTACCCAGGTCGTATTGGGTACGCCTACTGTAAACGACAACTGCCCGGGCGCCGGTTTCAACGTAGACGTGCCGACCGTTTACCCATTGGGTGTTACAACGGTGCAGTACACCGCTTTTGACAACAATGGCAACACGGCAACCTGTACTCAACAAATTACAGTAAAAGATACTCAACCTCCGGTCATTAATTGCCCGTCGGCGATCACCTTGAATACAGACCCAGGGGCCTGCACGTCGACCATTTTGCCAATCGGCTCGGCAACCGCCACCGACAACTGTGGCATAGCCTCTATCAACAGCAACAAACCTGGCGCATTTCCCCTTGGCGCAACGATAGTGTCGTACACAGCAACGGATGTAAACGGCAACACGGCAACCTGTACACAGGTGGTCAAGGTGATTGATCAGGAAAAACCGGTGTTTACTGCTTGCCCGTCGAATATTTCCGTTAATGCGTCAACCGGTCTTTGTACCGCCACGGTAAACTGGAATCCGCCCGTTGCTACGGACAACTGCACCAATTTGCAAATCTCTTCAACCCATCAACCGGGCGCTGTGTTTCAAGTTGGGCCGACTACAGTAGTGTACACTGTTACCGACGTCGGAAACAATTCGGCTGTTTGCTCTTTTGTAGTCACAGTGCGCGATCAAACGCCGCCGGTGTTGAGTGCCTGCCCGGGCAACATCAACGTGGGCAACACCACCAATGCCTGTGGTGCCAATGTAAGTTGGACACCACCCACGGCGAGCGACAACTGTGGTGCCGTTGTACTCAATACCAACCACAACCCGGGAGCGTTTTTTGGCCTAGGCCAAACAAATGTGGTGTACACCGCAACCGATGCATCTGGCAATTCAGTTGTATGCACCTTCCGAATCACGGTGAACGATACCCAGGCCCCAAGCCTGACTTGTCCGGTCAACATAACGGTCAATACCCCGGCAAACAATTGTTTTGTTGCGGCAACGTGGACTGTTCCGACACCTACCGATAACTGTCCGGGCGTAGTCATCAGCAATGCCACCCATCAGTCAGGCAGCAGTTTCCAACCGGGCATCACCACCGTACGGTACACGGCAGTAGATGCGGCAGGGCAAAGTACGAGCTGCACATTCACCATTACGGTGGTCGACAATGTGCCGCCTAAAGCCGTTTGTGTTCCCACGTTTGTGGTGAATTTGAACGCCAACGGGCAGGCTACGCTAAACCCTGTCTTGTTAAATGTAGGGTCTACCGATAATTGTGGCATCAGTACGTACAATGCTCAACCTGCACAATTTAGCTGCACGCAAGTTGGGGTTCAACTGGTAACGCTCATCGTGACGGACAATGCTGGCAACACGGCAACCTGTACCACCGCTATTTCTGTGAATGCCTCACCGGTGTGCACGCCTCCTAACATCGGCAACACGGGTGGCCCGAACATACACGACCCTTGTTTCTGCATCGGCAACGGACGTTTTTCCGAGGAGGTCGTGATTGGGCCAGCTGGCCCAGGGCAGGCGTGGCGTGTGAGCAGCACCACATTGATCAATCCATCCACCTCGTTGCCATATCCGGTCGGCACTTTGTTTACGGAAATTCCACTGGGTGGTGGTTTGAGCCAGTATGTTTTGGCAGGCGTGCATTTAGACGGCGTAGGGTATACTGTTGCGGCACAAAGCCCGTTTTACCCCACCACTACCCTGAGCATCGGCAACACCTGTTCTTACCCCGATGCAACGATTGTGGCGGGTGACCCTGGCCCATACTGCCAGTTTACGGCACCAGTGACCTTTACCGGATCGGCCAATGGCGGTATTGCAGGCGTTGGACAGTTTTTGGTGGACAATGTACCTGTTACCACATCGCAAAACCCGCCCAACAGTGGCAACTGGATAGCGACGGTGAATGTGGGTTCTTTGGGCTCCGGCCAGCACACGTTAACGTTTAATTTTGACGCAGGGAATCCGGCAGGCCAATTGCCGCCAGCGAACATCGGATGTACGGCCTCTGAAAATTTGGTGTTCGTGGTGTCGCCTGCACCCCAGGTATTGGTTTGCAATCCACTTACCACGGTAATTTTGGGCGGAGCATGCAAAGAAACGGTGACGCCCGACGAAGTACTGTCTACCAATGTGGGTTGCATAGACGACTATGTAGTCACGATTGTCGGGCCAAACGGACAAATTGGCAACATGGTCAACGGCCTGAACATCAGCCAACCGCTGACGGTAACAGTAACCAGTTTGGTCAACGGCAGTTCGTGTACAGGCGATCTGGAGGTGGTTGATCTAAGCGGCCCCAATCTGGTTTGCCTGGACGTGTTTGTGCCGTGTATTTTGACGGATGTAGACCCCTTAACACTGCTAAACCTGAGCATCCCCAATGCTTTCCCAACCGCAACGGACAATTGCAGCGCGGTGAACGACTTTGATTTCTCAGACCAGTTGTTTGACCTGGGCTGTACAGGCACGATCAACAACCAAACCAACATGAGCGCTTACATACTGCGCACCTGGACGGCAAAAGACGAGTATGGCAACAGTGGTCAGTGCCAGCAGTTTGTGTATTTACAGCGTTTGCCGGTGTCGCAAGTGCAATTTCCACCAAACACCACGGTTTCTTGCTCAGAAGGCGCCGACCCGAGCATCACCGGAACGCCGTTTGTAACGGTTGGTGGCACTGTTTTCCCGGTATATCCGGATGCAGGTGTTTGCGAACTGACAGCCGTCTATACCGATGTTGTGCTACCCGGCACAGGCTGCAACACGCAAACCATACAGCGCACCTGGTCGGTATTTGGCGTTTGCCAGCCAGGAAGCGTTAATCCCCCCAACTTTAACCCACGGTTGGTAACCCAGGTAATTCAGGTAACGGACAACACCGGGCCTGTCGTGGATTGTCCGGGAGATATTACAGCGGATGCCAACTCCGGCAACTGTTGCGCCAGTGTAAACCTGCCCGACGTGGTGGTCTCAGACCCGTGCAGCAGGGTGAAGTCGGCCCGTGCACTGGTTTTCCGAATTGACCCACAAACCGGCGATACCCTTTCTGTGTTCAGCGTAGCCGGTTCATTGACCAATTTTCCGGGCAACGACCCACAAGATCCGGATACCCTGGCGTCTTATGGCACAACCACTTGTTTGCCCATCGGGCAATACATTGTGGCATACCTTGCTGAAGATGCTTGCGGCAACACCGGTTTTTGTACGTTTAACATGCAGATAGAGGACAAGACAGTTCCCAAAGCAGTATGTGCCGGCGTAAAATCGGTCATTTTAAACGCGCAAGGGCAGGCATCGCTAACCGCTTCTTCATTCAACAACGGATCTACCGATAATTGTGGCGCATTGGCGTTCAAAGCCCGTCGTCAGGATGCTGCCGTGTGCCAAGGCAACAACCAGTTTTTTGACAACGTGTTGTTCTGTTGTGAAGATGTGGGCGATACCGCATATGTGGTGCTCCGGGTATATGATGTGCCTGTGCCTGCCGGTCCGGTTGCGCTCAATTTTGAACAGGATCATGCGAGCGATTGCATAGCCCTTGTGGTGGTGCGCGATACGGTAGCCCCGAAATGTGTAGCGCCCAATGACACGGTGGTCGCTTGCGGCACATATACGCCTGATCTGGGTAATTTCAGCGACGCTGCGGCCAGCGACAATTGCTGTCTGGACACCTTGCTGGAAACGCTTGACCTGACGCAGTTTGATGCCATTTGCAAACGCGGGATTATACAGCGCACGTTTACAGCGGTTGATTGCGGTGGAAACAGCAGCACTTGCCGCCAGAAAATCCAGTTTAATTATATCCAAACATACGTCATTCAGTTTCCGGACGACGTGGTGGCGTCTGCCTGCAGTACGAGTGGCTTGTTTGGGGAGCCGGAATTTTTCCTGAACAATTGCGAAAACTTGGACGTGTCGTTTACCGACGTATCGGTTCCAGGCCCTTTAGGACAGTGTGACCGGGTTGAACGCACCTGGCGCATTGTCAACCTGTGCACTTTTGTGCCAGCCACTCCGCTCACCGTGGTGCCCAATCCACAGCCAGACGATGATCCGACATTTGCAGATAACCTGCCGGGGCCAATTGTGTCGCCTTTGAATACGCCGTCGCCCTGGATGCCTACAGTTGTGGCGTTGACACCCGGTGCGCAGCCAACCAATTTTAGCCAGTACTGGTCGAGCAACAGCAACGGGTACACGTATACCCAGTATATTTATCTGGCAGACGACATTGATCCGGTGGCCACCACTGTTTGCCCCGCAGATACGGTAAAGATTGGCGACGCGTCGAACAACGATTCGGGTTTGTGGAACGCTACATTCTGGTTTGACCCGTTGAACACCAGCAACGACCTCTGCGAAGCGACTGCGGCCCTGGCTTTCAGTGCGGAGGACAACTGCGGGGGCAATTTGCTCAACCTGCGGTACGAACTTTTCCTGGATTTGGATGGCAACGGCAAGCAAGAGACAGTGGTGAAAAGCGACTCTTTGCCTGCGGTCAACACGGTTCGGTTCAACAACCTGGCTTCGGGCAACGTGAACGGCGGCACAGCGCGCGCATTTGATCAACGCGGTTTGGCTGTGAACCAACAATATCGTTTTGCCATAGAAAAAGTAGTGGTGGGCAATCAAGCCACCGGCAAGGTTCGTTGGAATACAAGCGGTGCCCCCGCCACGTACACTGATCCCCAATTGCCCAATGGCATACACCGCATTCGATGGATTGCCGAGGATGCTTGTGGCAACAATACCACCTGCGAGTACGTGTTTACCCTGCGCGATACGCTTGCGCCGACACTGGTCTGTCAGGGTGGCACCTTCAACCTCGGTCCTGGTGGTGCGTACAATTTGCAGTCTTCGTCGCTGTTCAGTTCGGCTATTGACAACTGTACGCCGCAAAACAAATTAAATTTCAGCATGCGCCTCGTCGGATCGGGTAATGGGTTCCCTTTGAATCCGCAAGGATTCCCTGTGACCCAACTGGCGTTTGACTGCGGCGATATTGGTACTCAAAACATTGAATTATGGGTTGCCGATGCCGGGTTTAACACCACCGTTTGCACCACTACTGTTATTATTGGCGACGCGGTTGGCTTTTGTTCCAGCTCGTTCTTTGATGTGGGTGGAAACATCAAAAACGACAAACTCGTCAACTACGAAGGCGCAGAAATGAGCGTGGCCGGTTTGCACCCGTCGGGCTTTACGTTTGCCAACACCGCTGTTACAGGAACAAACGGCAACTACTTCTGGAGCAACATTGCTCCCGGTGGTGCCAAGTATACGGTGAAGCCATTTGCCGACGATAACCCCTTAAACGGGGTGTTTACTTCTGACCTGGTGTTTATCCAAAACCACATTTTGCAAAGAGACACTTTGGATACCCCGTACAGGGTCATCGCCGCAGATGCAAACAAATCGGGAGCCGTAACCGGATTGGATATCACGGAAATACGAAAACTGATTCTTGGCATCAACAGCAAATTTCCGAAGAATACTTCCTGGCGTTTTGTAGACAAAACCTGGGTATTCAACAACATCCTGAATCCGTTCAACCCTGTGTTCCCGGAGACCATAACCATTGACCCGGTGACAAAGGATGAACCCAATCTGGACTTTGTGGCCTTGAAAGTAGGAGACGCCAACGGCTCGGCGCAGCCCAACAACCTGATCAGCATTGACGACCGTACAGCAGGCCAAATAGAGTTTGCAGTAGAAGCGGAGCAGCCAATTGGCGACCGCCTGTTGCAGGTCAGTGAGTCTGTTTTGTTGCGTATTCGACCAATGGAACGCGTAGCCGGATATCAGTTTACGTTGTCGCATGCTGGTTTGGAACTCTTGGAACTCCTGCCGGGAATTGGTATGCACCTCGACAACTTCGGCGTGTTCCCGGACAAGGAGGCGCTGACAACCAGTTGGGATGGCGAAACAGACGGGGCCTTTGAGTTGCGGCTCCGCGTATTGAAACCCGGAAAACTGAGCGACTTGCTTCGGGTATCGGGCAGCATTACTCCTGCGCAGGCTTACCGTTCGATTCACGAACGCCCGTTGGACGTAGCATTGTCGTTCACCGAGTCTGGCCTGGTTCAAATGCCCGATTTTGAACTGTACCAAAACCGACCGAACCCGTTCAACGACGTTACCTGGATCGGGTTCTATCTGCCGGAAGCCACGGAGGCTACCTTGCGCATATTAGATGAAACCGGGCGGCTGGTGTATTTGCTGCGCGCCGGGTTTGACAAAGGGGAGCAGTACATTGCTGTGAACGCCGACGAATTGGGCGCCACAGGTGTGTTGTACTACGAACTAACCACGCCGACCAACAGGGCGGTGAAAAAAATGGTGCGTGTAGAACGGTAAAATGCCAATCTAATGCAGGCGGGGTGGCCTGTAGCGCCACCCCGTTTATTATCTTCTCGGCAGCTAATCCAAAATAGGCGTATTTTTGTGCCTATGAAACCATTTATTTTGGGGTTGATCCCCTTTTTGGCCCTGGTGGCCTGTCACAGCGCACAAAAAGCCACGTACACAGCCGAGCAACTGGTACCAACAGAAAAGGCGCTGTTGTGGAAAATCAGCGGCAACGGGCTCAAAAAGCCATCCTATCTGTACGGCACCATCCACATGATTCCCAAGAGCGATTTTAAATTGAGCAACCAGGCTTTACAGGCGCTGGAAGCCAGCGACTACATCGCGTTTGAGATTGACATGAAGGACATGACAAACCTGCGCGCGCAATTCAGCCTGTTGTCAAAATCGATGATGTCGGGTGGTAAAACCCTGCGCGACCTGTTGAATGAAGACGATTACACGTTTGTAAAAAATGAATTGGAGAAATCTGGCGTGCCAATGGGCATGGCCGAACGGCTTAAACCAATGTTTACCACCTCTTTACTCACCGGAAACGACGATGAAGGCGTAAGTGCGCGGAATAACAACGTGACGTCTGTGGAAATGGAGCTTTGGCGCATTGCCAAAAAACGAAAGATGCCTTCAGCCGGACTGGAAACGGCGGCGTATCAGATGTCGGTATTCGACAGCATTCCCTACGACGTGCAGGCCCGAATGCTGGTAGAAACGCTGCGCAGCACGGATAAAGGAGACGACACGTTTTCGGACTTGGTTGAAATGTATAAAAATCAGGACATCAACGCCATGCAACACAGCATAAACGACGAAAGCTCCGGTTTTGGCGAATATGAGGATCTCCTTTTAAGCAGGCGCAACAAAAACTGGATTCCAGTTATGAGCGATATCATGAAGCGGCAACCCACCTTTTTTGCAGTTGGCGCCGGTCACCTGGGCGGTGAAGAAGGCGTGATCGCCTTGTTGCGAAAAACTGGCTTCCGGGTTGAACCCATGCTGTAGTGCAAT
>JBMOHO010000142.1:0-9315 GCA_049317805.1 Saprospiraceae bacterium | reverse complement strand
ACAACTGGTCGGATGAAACGATGCGCGAGTGGGCGCAGGAACACATGAGGGTGAAATCCAAGCACTGATGCGCATTGTATTGGACACGAACGTGCTGTTAATCTCAATTTCAACAAAGTCGAGGTATCGTCCCATTTTTGATGCACTCCTTGATGGGAAGTACGAGCTTGCTGTTAGTAACGAGATTCTGTCGGAATATATGGAAGTAATAGAACGAAAAGCGAACACTGCCGTAGCAGTAAATATTGCGGAAGTATTATTGAACTGCGAAAACGTCGTACGAACAGAAATTTACTTCGCCTGGGGGTTAATAAAAGAAGACGAAGATGACAACAAATTTGTTGATTGTGCCATAGCAGCAAACGCGAAATATATTGTCAGTAACGACCGGCATTTTAGGATGCTTAAGGATGTTGAATTTCCAAAAGTTGATGTCATTGGAATCGACGGATTCCTTGAATCATTGAGTGAATAAAACTGTTTAGTGCTACGGTTCCCCTTGTATGCCTCATTTGCGTCATCATGACTTGCTATCTATACCCCCTCCCCCATGCCCCACCTCCTCGTCATCTCCGGTGCCACCGCCTCCGGCAAATCCGCCACCGCGCTGTCCATCGCCCAACGCTTTGGCGCACCCATCCTGTCGGCCGACAGCCGGCAGTTCTACCGTGAAATGTCCATCGGCACCGCCAAACCGGGCCCGTTGGAATTAGCGCAGGCTGCACACCTGTTTGTCGACTTCCTGAGCGTGCAGGATGCGTACAGTGTGGGGCAGTTTGAACAAGACGCCCTGAAAGCCCTCGACGCCGTGTACCAAACCAACAACCTCGCCCTGCTCGTCGGCGGTTCGGGCCTGTACATCCGCGCCGTGTGCGAGGGCATGGATCGTTTCCCCGACATTTCTCCGGAAACCAAACAGTGGGTGGAACAAGGCGAAACCCAGGGCGGCATGCCGTGGCTGCGCGAACAGGTGGCTGCGCTGGATCCGGCTTATTTTGCAAAAGTGGACCCCGACAATCCGGCCCGCTTGCGCCGCGCGCTCGAAGTATGCCGCCAAACGGGCGCCCCCTACTCCACTTTTCGCAGTGGCCGCAGCACAACACGCCCTTTTACACCGCACTACCTCCTGCTCCAACGCCCCCGCGCCGAGTTGTACGCCCGCATCGACGCGCGCGTAGACGCCATGATCGCCGCCGGACTCGAAGCCGAAGCCCACAGCCTGCTCCCCTACCGACACCTGCCTGCCCTGCACACCGTCGGCTATGAAGAATGGTTTGATTGTTTCGACGGAAAAATGACCCGCACCGAAACCATAGAGAAAATAAAACAACACACCCGAAACTACGCCAAACGACAGGATACCTGGTTCCGCAAACACGGCAACTGGACCACCTTCCACCCCGATGCGCAAGACGACATCATGACCTGGGTGCAAGCCCAAATAGCCAATGCTGAAAGCTCACACGCTGAATAAATGCTTGTTTAATGCCTCGTTTCGGCCCAGCACCGCATTCAGCGGCCACATCATCAGCGCTATGAGCATGCCCAGCAAAGCGCCCGCCAGCACATCCGATAAAAAATGCTGCACCAGGAAAATACGCGAAATTCCGGCGGTAATGGCACCCACGGCAAACAGCAGCCCGAATGGTTTATACGGCGTTTTCAGCATCAACGTCAGCGTGGTAAACAAAGCAAAGGCGCCAGCGGTATGCCCCGACGGAAAACTGGTGCGTCCCCGATTGAGTGGCTCACCTGGCACCAGCACCACGTTGTCGCGTTGGTCCATTTGCTCAAAATAGGAAATCGGCCTGGGCACTTTCGCCAAATTTTTCATGCCATTGATGGTAGGCACCACTGCAAGCCCCGTGAGCGACAACAACAGCGCATACCGATACCGATAAAACAACAGGCTGAACACCGCCAGCAAATAGGCCGAAACCTCGCCCAGCCGCGTGGCCGTTTTGAAAAATACATTCAGGGGTTGTTCGCGGTAGTCATTCCAGAACAAGATCTCTTCACCGTACCCCAACCGGTACAGTATCCACGCGGCCTGTGCAAAAAACAACAAAACCGGGATAAAAAACCATGGATTCCACGACCACCTCATCATGCTGGCGAAGGTACGACCGTCCGGCGTTTTAACCGCAGTTGATGCACCAATCTGGTGATCCACTCAAAATTCAACATGCGCGAATCGTTCATGGCTTTCCAGGTGAGCACCACACCCACCGGCAACATGGCTAACCAGGGGGTCATGGCAGCCCAAAACGGCGCCAGAAAAAACCCTTCGGCCAACTTCCGGCACATGATGGTGAGCATCACAAACACCACAAAAAACACAATGGCCACCAAAATGGGGTACCCAAACCCGCCCTTGCGGATGATGGCGCCCATGGGTGCCCCGATGAACAAAAACAACAGACAAATGATGGCAAAACTGTACTTGATGTACAGGTCGTATGTAATTTTTACCCCGTCTATCATGCGGCTTTCTATCTGTTTTGTGCGCGTTTCCAGGTTGGACATATGTACGCCCAGTTTTTTGTGGGCTTCCTCCAGCAAGCGCGAGCGGTCTTTTTCCGGGAATGTTTGCAACAAACTGGTATACGAGCCGATGTCTTGCAGCACCGAATCCTGATGAAACAATGGCCTGGCATTAGACTGCTCACCCGAAATACCCAGGCTGGCCGCGCGTTTTACAATGGCCAATGAGTCTAAGCGGGCGGCTTTGGGTGGCTCTGCGGGCTTTTTTTCCAGCTCCAGCAGCACGTCCCTGACAATGGCCTTGTGCTGATCTTCCACCAGCAGTTTAATGGAATCGGAGGCTGCACGGAGCTGGTTCATGCTCAACATTTGTCGATTCGACTTGAAATTGTCCTCGTCTGTGCGGTTCATCTCAAACTCCCGCATGTCCCACACCTTGGTCATGGAACCAAAACCGATGCGCACAAACGGGTACCCTTGTTTTTTGCTGGAACTGTTCAGGCCGGGCTCCTGGTACTGCACGCCGTTGAACAGGTTCATGACAAAAAAACGCTTGTCGTTTGTGGTGTACATCTGGCCGCTGTCGGCCAATATTTCGTTCATTTTGAAGCGGTTGACGGAGCTTTGGTCTATGACCAGCACGTCGCCTATGGTTTCGCCGTCGCGCTCTTTATCGCCCACACGAATGACAAACTGCCGAAAATCTTCGTTGAACACGCCTTTTTCGATGGATAAAGCCGGCTTTTGGCGCTTGATGTCAAACATCCGCGTTTTAAATTTCAGGTTCGAGATTGGGATCAGAAAGTCGGAACACACATACGAAAACAACCCGATGCCTGCGCACACCACCATCAACGGCACCATCACGCGCAGCAGGGAAATGCCCGCTGATTTCATGCTCGACAGCTCATACCGCTCGGCCAAATTGCCCATCACCATCACCGAAGCGAGCATCACCGCCACCGGCAACGCCAAGGGAAACAGGGAAATAGACAAATAAGCGATTAACTCCACCATGATGAGCAGGTTGACGCCTTTGCCGGCAATTTCATCGATGTACAGCCACAAAAACTGCATCACCAGCACAAACAGCGCAATGCCGAATGATGCCGCAAATGGCCCGAGGAAACTCCCAAACATGAGCTTGTCTATTTTCTTCATGCGCTTAATCAAACACCCGCTTAAACGCTTTAAAAGCCGAAATCGTTGCAAGGGGGTCTTGTGCGCCAAACACGCTGTTGCCCGCCACCAATACATCGGCGCCCGCTTGCAGCAGCGACTCTGCATTGTGCAAGCCCACGCCACCATCTATTTCTATCAGCGTTTGGGCATTGTGCTCATCGATCATGTCGCGCAGTTTGCGGGTTTTCAGCAGGCTCTGGTAAATAAACTTCTGGCCGCCAAAACCCGGATTGACCGACATAAGACATACTAAATCAATATCTTCAATCAAATCTTCCAACACCTGCACGGGGGTGTGCGGGTTGAGCGCCACGCCAGCCTTGGCACCACTTTCCTTGATCTGGTGCACGGTGCGGTGCAAATGCGGACAGGCCTCGTAATGCACCGTGATCACCTCCGCGCCGGCTTTTCGGAATCCTTCAATGTATTTTTCCGGCTCCACAATCATCAGATGCACGTCCAGCGGTTTTTGTGCCAGCCGGTGCATGGCTTCTACAATGAACATGCCAAACGTGATGTTGGGCACAAAACGGCCGTCCATCACGTCCAAATGAAACCAATCGGCGGCACTCCGGTTCACCATGTCCATTTCTTCCGCCAGGCGGGTAAAGTCGGCCGCCAGCATGGACGGAGCAATCAAGTGCGTTCGCATTGTTTGTTTGTTTATTTATTGGTTTATTTGTGTATTTGTTTAGTGAGGGCGTGTAAATAAACAAATAACCAAATACACAAATAAACCAAAATCAAATCAGCCCTTTTTCCCGAAAAATCCCGTTGAGCCAGCGCATCAGGCTGAACAACACCCCGGCAGCGATGAACAGCAACAGGGCATTGATGAGGAAAAAGGTAGACTTGTCGTCGTACCCGTCCCACATTTTGGCCAGCACGCCGCTGAGTTTATTGCCCAGAGAAGTGGCCAATTGCCAGCCACCCATCATGAGTCCGGTCAGGTGGCGAGGCGCTATTTTAGACACCATGGCCAGCCCCATCGGACTGAGGAATAATTCGCCGATGGTCACCACGCCGTAGGTACCTATGAGCCACCACGACGAGGCCTTGTCGAGTCCGTTGTGGCAGGAGATGCAGGCCCACACCATTACCAGTGACGAAGCGGCCGAGACCACCAGTCCCCAGCCGATTTTCGCAGGGGTACTCGGTTCTTTTTTGCGCCGCCGCATCCACGCAAAAAAAGCAATGACCAAAGGCGTAAACAGGATGACAAAGAAAGGGTTGATGGACTGGTAAATTTCTGTCGAAATCAATTTTTGGGCAACCCCCTCTGGCGGCCGCTCTTGTTCGGGCACATTCAGGAAATAAGGGTTGATGCCGGGCGCTTTCACGGCTTTTCCGTCGGCCATCTGTTTCCTGAACTGGGCATCGTACACCGGGTACATGTCGGGTGTGGTGTTGACCTCTTGCAGCATGCCCGCTGTACGGGCCGGGCTTTCGAACCAGGTGGGAACAGACCGGTCGGTGTAAAACTCCGCCCAGGTGGTGAGCGCAGTGCCGTTCTGTTTGAACACCGCCCAAAACGCGATGACGATGGCGTAAATGGTCAACAAGGCGCGGATAGGTCGCTTGTCCTCCGGCGCTGCTTTCCACAAAATCCACAGGAAAAATCCGATGATGGGCAGGGAACCGAACAGAAAGGCATCGGTGGAATCAGACCCGAACACATTGCCCGGGATCATCCAGGCCAGCACCCCGGTCACCACGGCAGGCAGCAGCACCGAACCGAGCATGAGGCCCACGCTGGAATCGCCCGGCAGGGGCTCGCGCCGCACATCGGCGTGCTTGTAGTGCTTCATGCCCAAAAGGAAAATGGCCACGCCAATGAACATGCCGATGCCGGCGGCCCCAAACGCGTACCCCCAACCGTAGGTATTGCGCAGCCAGGCGGCTATGAAATTGCACACAAAGGCCCCTATGTTGATGCCCATGTAAAAAATATTGTAGCCTGTATCCTTCAGTCCGGCGTACTTCGGTTCGTTGTACAAATTGCCGAGCAACACCGAAATGTTGGGTTTGAAAAAACCGTTGCCTACTATCATGAGGCCCAGCGACAAGTAAAAAGTGGGGTAATTGTTGGGTATAGCCAGCAACAGGTATCCCAAACCCATCAATAAGCCACCCAACACGATGCTCAGGCGATAGCCCAACACCCGGTCGGCCAACAAACCACCAATAAACGGCGTGACGTACACCAGGGCAATGAACGTGCCGTATATGTCGGCCGCGTCGGCGCTGTCCATCCCGAAGCCCCCCGTCTTGGAGTCGGTGAGGTACAGGAAAAAAATGCCGATCATGAGGTAGTAGCCGAAGCGTTCCCACATTTCGGTGAAGAAGAGGAAGGGGAGGCCGGGTGGGTGGTTGCGCATGGGGCAGTTTTGAGTTTTGAGTTGGGAGTTTTGAGTTGGGGGGTTGGGCAAAAATATGGGTAGAGGGGATAATTGCAAGTTTTTTGTGTGAAGATTTTGCAAACAAAGCGGAAAGATGGGCTGAGGGGGATTGAATTGTACATTAGCGCTATATTTGCTGCCTGCTTAACATCATTTATATGAAAAATTCTAGACTTGGGCTGCTTGTAGCCGTCTTGCTGTTCCCTTTGGTCATGTGGTGCCAGATACCCCAGACGCCCAATCCAGGCCCGTCCACAGCAGTCGAATCAGCCGCTTCAGACAGTGTGTTGGTCACCATCATCCTCAAACACCAGCAGGATAAAAACTTGCAGGAGTTGCGCCGCATCCTGGAGGCGCAAGGTTTTTGGGACATGTTTCCGCCGGAAGACGCCAAAGTGTTGTCGTGGAACATTGCCTTGGGATTGGGGCATGTCATTGTCTTGCAAATACCCGCCGGATCGGTGCGTTTCCTGAATTTATCGATCGAAAACGGCGCATGGGGTGCTTACAACACCGAAGTGTATTTGAGTTATGACTACAAATCGGTCTGGCAGGAGTACATGCAGATGCGCGGAGACGCCAAGGCCGATCGGGATTAACGCACCAATGCACCTCTGATTGCTGCCTGATCCAACTCAAATATTTTTCCGGCGGTTTAATTACGCCTCCTTGGTTTTGTCTTTGGATTTTCTTTTTTATTTGACGAGAAATCCCACTTTCTCCCCCTGTCATCAATGCATCCGGTCGCCCCGAGGCTCCATATCCAGCAGCAGTTGGGCTTCAAACAGCCGGTATGCTGTCCAGCGCTGCTGGGCGGTTTCTTTTCCAAAATAAGTTTCAGCCAGTTCCAGAAACAGGCGGTAATGCCCCGCCTCGGCCACCATAAACTTGTGGTACCAGGCCCGCAGGGCCTCATCGGCGCAGTATAGCGACAACAAACGGAAGCGTTCGCAACTGCGCGCTTCGATGAGGGCGCAGGTGATGAGCTTTTCGAGCAATGCAGCGTCGCGTGTGCCGCCTTTTTGCTGAAAAGCCATCAGGGCGTTCACGTATTCGTCTTTGCGCTGGCGCCCCAGTTTAAGGTCGCGCTTCTTTAGCTCCTGCAACACCATGCGAAAATGCCCCCATTCTTCGGTGACGACAGGGGCCAGGGCGTCCACCATTTCTTCCCGATCAGGATACGCCTGAATCAGCGTGATGCAGGCCGTGGCGGCCTTTTGCTCGCAATAAGCGTGGTCGGTGAGGATCTCACCCAGTTCCATTTCTGCCAGGTTGACCCAACGTGGATCGGTGGGCAACTGGAGTCCAAGCGTGGTGTTGTGCAGTTCCATGCTGCAAAAATAAGAAAAGGTTGACAGGACAGGATGGGACAGGATTTACAAGATTACCGGGATTAACAGGATTGCACCAATTAAACCTTTTGGCTGTGGATACATCCAACGGTGGACTTGCCGGGGCATCGGCAGTTGACCAAATCCAATTTCTTCACTCAAACAACTTCCACATGGCCTCTTTACAACCCTTATCGGGTACGCTCGGCCGCCGACGCGCTGCCCACCTGCTGCGGCGCACGAGTTATCGGTACACCCGTGCTGCCGTCGATCAAATGTCGGGCAAAACCGCGGCGCAAGTGCTGGATGCACTGCTGATGCTTTATCCGCAAACCCAGGACCAACCCTACTACGACGACCCGACGACCGCATCCGACATAGAAAAAACGCCCTGGATCCTGCCGCCCGGACTGCCGCTGCCGCCCAACACCCAGGATTTTATGCTGCGTCGTCCGCTCATTGCCTGGTGGCTCAACGAAGCTTTTAACGACCCCGGCATCGGACACAAAATGCAGTTCTTTTTCCACCAGTACAACATCGTGGCAGCCAACACCCGCACCTCGGCTGTTTTTTTCGATTACCTGGCGCTGCTCCGCTGGGGCGCACTCGGCAATTTTAAAAAATTAGCGTCCAAAATCATTTGGGACAACGACATGCTGGCCTACCTCAACAACAACGAAAACACGGCCAACAACCCGAACGAAAACTTTGCCCGCGAGTTTTTTGAACTCTTTACCATCGGCAAAGGCCCTCAGGTTGCACCAGGCGACTACACCAACTACACCGAAGACGACATCGTGCAGGCCGCCAGGGTGTTGACCGGACTCCGCACCATTGGCAACCGTACCAACATAGACCCCGAAACCGGCATTCCGCGGGGCGGATTGAACATCAATCAGCACGACAAAGGGCCCAAAACCTTCTCCGCCAAATTTCAGGGCAAAACCATTGCGGGCGGAAACAACGCAGCTGGCGTAGACGCCGAACTGGCCGCGTTCGTCGACATGATTTTTGCGCAACCCGAAACAGCCCGCACCACCGTGCGCCGCTTGTACCGGTACTTTGTCAACCGCAACATCACGTCGGAAATAGAAAACGACATCATTGAGCCGCTGGCTGTTATTTTCCGCAACAGCGACTACCAAATGATGCCCGTCCTTCGCGCCTTGTTTGAAAGCCAACATTTTTATGATGCCGACGACTCGGTGAACACCGACGAGATTGTGGGCGGCATGATCAAGTCGCCACTGGAATTATCCATGCAGGCCATGTCGTTTTTCAACCTGCCGATACCCGATCCCAACACCAATGCGCAGACTTTTTACAACCGCTTTTGGAGCCAAACGGTGCTCGACCGCATGCTTGGAGGTGCCGGTATGCCGGTGTTTCAACCCAGCGACGTGGCCGGATACCCCGGATTTTACCAGGAGCCGGAATACAGCCGCCAGTGGTTCAACTCCAGCACCATCATTGCCCGGTACAAACTGCCCGCCATGCTGCTCACGGGCACATATCAAATTGGTTCAAACCCCAACGCGAGCATTGGAACCAAGCTCAACATTGCGCCATGGGTGCGCAACAGCGGTGCCATCAGCAACCCGTCCAATCCACAAACGCTGGTACAGGAACTCCTGTGGTACATGCTCCCCGAAGAAGTGGACAACGACCGCTTCAATTACTTCTACTACACGGTTTTCCTTGATAACCTGCCTCCTGCCGACTGGACCTATGAATGGCAAAATTACCTGACCACCAACGACGCCACCGAAGTGACCATCGCGCTCCAGCGCCTGGTGAGCGCCATCATGTACTCCCCTGAATATCAAACTTTTTAGTTTAGAGTTTAGAGTTTAGAGTTTAGAGTTTAGAGTTGGGAAAAGGGTATTCTTCTACTCTGATTTAATGCCTTAACGAGATGC
>JBMOHO010000141.1:0-9338 GCA_049317805.1 Saprospiraceae bacterium | reverse complement strand
TTTTCTTCAAAAGCTGTCCATTCCGCATCAAAAGAATTCCGTTGATGATGCCTTTCCTGCTTTCGGATGTACCCCCGAATAACTGGTACCCGATCAGGACTTACTGAAAAAGCGGCGTACCCATCCTGCCAATGGAAATATTCGTCCGATAATGCCTCATTCCGAACACGCGTATGCGAAATGCCCTTCAGATTCTTGACTACTTCAGCCACTGTTACTGTTGGATGAAGGCACATGAGCAAGTGTACATGATCTTCCACGCCGTTGATGAAATTCAGGTGATACCCTTTTTCGCGGGCAATATCCCGCATGATGTCGTACAGTTTAATTTTTAACTTGGGTACAATAAGCGGTGCTCGGTGTTTGGTGGCCCAGACGAGGTGTACCCATAGGGCGTGATAGGACTGTCCCATAAGCGGTTAATTTTTGGTGAACCGCAAAATTATAAATTTTAAGCATAAAAAACAAATTGTTTATTTTTGTTTTTTGTGCCTGAGGCAAGGGGTATAAAGACCCCTCGCGACTGAAGGGTCAGGTGAAATGGGCACCCAAGGCTTGCCTGCCTGAAGGCTGCTCCGCTGCGGGTGTAAAACCCGCCGCAACGGAGGCAAGGGTTTTACACCCGCAGCAACGGGGGCAAGTTTTCGGCATTTTGCTGACATCCACAGTACAAGCAAAAGACTAACACATTTTTCAATCGACTTAGGTAGGTATGCCCGTGAAAAAAAACAAAGAACGCCTGCTTCTGGAAATACTTTAGCTTCACACGCTCCCGTCTTTTTTCCAAACAGACCGCATTCTTAATGAATAAACCTTTAATCCATAAATTGGCAAGATTTTTGAAACCATACACCATCAATGGTAATGTTTAAACCCCATCATGACATGACTAACTTGAAAACAATTCAAACCTCCATTTTTGCTCTCTTCATCCTCCTTGTCTTAACCGCTACGAAATGTTGTGATCCTTCTAGTTGTGAAGACATTGATTATTGCAACTGTGCTGTGGAAGAGCCTCCAATACAAATTATTATTGGTGAGGATGTGAGCGGTAGTTTCACAAAATTTAAACATATAGAACCCTCTCAAATAGAACGACTATGTGATATTTTAGGTCAAAAAAACCGTGGGGCGCAAATAACATTTATCGCAGTTGGCAATCATAACCCAAGCGGCTTTGTTTCCTGCAGTATCGATATAGTGCCTGAAAAGGAAGACGATGCCTCATTTACACAAAAAAATAAATGCCAAAGGCTAATTAAGGAGAGGCAAGCTAAAAACCAAAAAAGCATAGCAGCTTTTATAAAAAATTGTGAAGCATTGCTGAAACAAGACGTTCAAAAATACACAGACATCAACAGCTTTTTAAAAAAAGCGTCTAGGTTTGTGAATTCTAGTGGCAAATCATATGAAAATATAGTATACATAAACTGCGATGGTAAGCATGAAAGCGTTGATCGAACGCCTTTAGATTGTGCAAACTTTCCCGATGGTGCTTCAGTTTATGCCAGTGGTTGGGTTGATCCGAATATTTGCAACCTAACTAGTGAAAGCATCTTTCCCGCGCCCGAGGAGTTTCTTCAGTTTATGGAAAAAGAACTCACTGTTGGCACCCTATCCACTTGTCAAAATGCCAAATAACCTTCAAATGACAGATTTTACTTCTCCGGACGAGCAATTTCCATATGTCACTTCAGCCCAAGATTTGGCCAGAAGATCAGCCATAGTGGCTGGTATGGGCACCCATGCCAAGTTGGAATACTACGAGGCGGAAAAGATATTACGAAAATGGCGTGAGTTGATGATCAACGCTCCTGTAACCCTGCACAATACCCTATTCATCGTTTTTGCCGTTGTTGAATTGTTTGTCAGTTGGGAGGTATACAGAGATATATTGTCCAATATCGGGTTTCCGCGCCTGTTTATTCCCTTTGGAGTGCTATTACTCTGCCTGCTCATTAACGGCTGGGCAAGCATCACAGCGCACTTTATTGGCCGCGGTTGGTCAAAAGATGTGCAGGACTGGGAAAGATGGAACTACGTATTTATTAAAAACAATGGATCAGTACCGCCAGGCATCGTGGATGAAAATTTAGAACGAGAAAAAAAACGTTCTCGTCGATTGGCCATTAGCTCAGGCTTTATACTGTTCCTTTTAGTTATCGTATCCGTTCTTTATCGAACGTTGGCATTGTCTAGTGAAGCTTCCGATAACGGCACCTCCAATCAGATGCAGTTGGTCACTATGGCAATTGTGCCAATCGTCATCCTCATCGGCGAACTTTTTACAGGTGATTTCATTTGGTATTCAATCCGTTGGCTGCAAAACAAGCGCCGACGTAACCGGGAAAGAAAAACATTTTATACCCAGCAAAACGAGTGTGGACGATTAGATCAGTTGTCAGTAACCTATACTAAAAACGCAACAGCCAAAGGCGAACAAATTAATTTGCAAGGCGATCTTGAAAAAGCGCACATGCGCCATAAATTCCGGAGCCTGCAAAATGACGATTACATGGATTCTTTCGATAAACAACGGTACATCGGCTTTACCTTCCGAAGTAGAGGAAACAAAACGCCCTTATCAAACCAAATTGTTAAAGCAACCCTGCCCAATGGCGCTGCCACTGGCGAATTTATAACTGATGGTCAGGGAAAAGTCACTATTCGGTGGGATGGAGAGCACGATCACGTGGTGTCGGTCATCCTCAATGAACAAGCAGAATGGCTCGGCCCGTTCCAAGCAACCGGAGAACACTATATCGAAGTATTCGAACCCCAAAACAGCACCAATGGAAATGGCGCTTTAGGACAACAATCCCATACCCCTACCCACTAAATACAAGATTGTTTCATTTCAAATGGTGGCCCAAAGCAATAAAAATATTTTTTGCTGTTCAAAAAAGGAACTCGCAGATTTAACCTTATCCAGTGGTGAGACGTGGATAGGCGAACGCTCTAACTGTGAGTTGCGTGAAGTATTTCAGTACACAGGCTAAATCACCCCATCCCGTCAAACAAAGCGAACTGGCTCGAGTCCTCCTGTCCAGCCTGGGCTTCCTGAACCCCTTCATCTGCTCCGGACTCATCCGGCAGCAAGCGTTTAATGATCCGCAACTGGTGGGAATAGCGGTTTTTATCCACATTAAAAATGCCAAAGTGGTCAAACCGGTCGATGCGCACCTTGCCGGTGGCATGAATAATGTGGCAGTCAGACAACACAATGCCCACATGACCTATATGACCCTTGCCATTGTCAAAGAACGCCAGGTCACCGTTCTGGCATTGCTCCGTGAAGTCCACGGGTCGCCCCTGGGTCACCTGCTGGTAGGCGTCGCGCAGGAGGCGGATGCCGGCAATTTTGTAGACCATTTGGGTGAGTCCCGAACAATCAATGCCAAAAGGGGAGCGCCCTCCCCAGAGATAGGGCGCGTGCAGGTACCGGCGCGCAAGCTTCACAATCCACTCGCCAGTGGGCTTCACCTGGTTGCTGTTGACCACCGAGCCGGAAAACTGATATGATTCATCGCCCAGACGGCAGCGCAAACCGTCGAAGCCAGGCAACACGGCCCCAAAGGTGAGTGGTATGAAATGATCGGAGGCCATCAGGCCCTCCACCAGCGACAAGTTGGTCGATTGGTGTTCGGCATAGGCCTCAAATTCGCCAGGCGTAAGCCGTTTAAGTTGAGAGGAATGCACCCAGCCGGTGTAGCCGTCCCAGGCGCATACCACATGCCGCCAACTGGCTTTTTCTTCGTGTATTTCCACGGTTTCGCCAAACAACAATTGCGATACCATTTCGCTTTTGTGCGAAGGTTCGGCCCGCACCGGGGCGAGACTCACGTAGCAGGCGGCAAAGTCCATGGCAGCGTTGAACGAAGATTGTTTTCCGGTGATAAAGTTACGATTTAACACGTCAATGGTCCCCTTGTTGCCAAAATTTTATCGATCCCTGTTATGCTGCAAAATACCGAAAATCCATGCCTTCCTCAATCTTTAACAGCGATTCATAAATGAGCCGCACCAGGTTGCTCACGTCTTCTTTATGCGCCATTTCTACGGTGGTGTGCATGTAACGCAAAGGCAGTGAAATGAGTGCAGAGGCTACCCCGCCATTGGAATAGGCAAATGCATCGGTGTCGGTGCCGGTAAAACGCGAAGCGGCCTCCCGCTGGAACGGAATGTTTTGTTTTTCAGCCGCATCAATGATCAGGTCGAGCAGGCGATTGTGCACTGCCGGGGCATACGTGACGGTGGGTCCAAGGCCACAGCGCACATCGCCAAATTTCTTCATGCTGATCATGGGCGTGTGCGTATCGTGCGTCACATCGGTCACGATGGCCACATGTGGCTTGATGGTTTGGGCAATCATTTCAGCGCCGCGCAAACCGACTTCTTCCTGCACAGAGTTGACCACATACAGCGTGTATGGCAACACAATGTTGTTTTCTTTGAGCAAACGCGCCACCTGGGCAATGCAAAATCCGCCCATCCGATTGTCCAGCGCCCGACCTACATAATAGCGGTCGTTCAGCACCGTAAATTCGTCTTGATAGGTAATCACGCAGCCCACGTGCACGCCGAGTTGCAACACCTCATCGCGGTCTTTGGCACCAATGTCAATCGTGATGTTGTCGAGCGCAGGTGAAATGTTGGAGTCTTTATCGGTACGGGTGTGTATGGCCGGCCAACCAAATACGCCTTCCACCAACCCGCCGTGGCGTTTATGGATAAATACGCGTTTAGCGGGCGCAATCATGTGGTCACTGCCACCGTTGCGGATGACGTGTATGAAGCCGTCATCCGTGATGTAGTTGACAAACCATGAAATTTCGTCGGCATGCCCTTCAATCACCACGCGGAAGTCTTTGCCTGGGTTAATGACCCCGTAAGCCGTGCCATAGGTGTCTATTTTCCAATCGTCGAGATAAGGCTTGAGGTACTCGAGCCACAATTTTTGGCCCGGGGCTTCAAAGCCGGTTGGGCTGGCGTTGTTGAGGTAATGGCGAAGGAAATCTTCAGCCGCAGCGTTCAAAACCTGCATGGATTAGGCGGTTCGATTAAGTGGTGTGAGAAGTTGTCGTTTGGTGTTTATCAGGAGGCGTATAAAGCACCCCAGCCTTCAGGATTGTCGCGCCATTGACGCAGGGTCTCGAAATCGCCTTGCGATATGTAACCCGACAGCAATGCTTCATCTATCAGGGCATCATAACGGCTTAGCGTGGCAAAGGTTACGTTTTTTTCGGAAAAAGCGCGCGCGGCGGAAGCAAATTCGTATTGAAAAATGGCCAGCACGCCCACCACCACAGCGCCGGCATCCCGAAGGGTGTCTACTGCGGCCAGACAACTGCCCCCGGTACTGATCAAATCTTCTACCACCAGTACCCGGGCCTGTTCGGGTAATTGCCCCTCAATCAGGTTGCGCCGACCGTGGTCTTTGGCACTGCTGCGCACATATACAAACGGCAGACGCAGGCGGTCGGCCAGTAATGTGCCGATCGGAATACCCGCCGTGGCCACTCCCGCCACGGTATCAAAGGGCAAAAACAACTCGGCACGCTCCACCAGGGCCTGCGCCAGAAAATCGCGCACTTTGGGGTACGACAGGGCCACCCGGTTGTCGCAATAAATGGGCGAAAGCAAGCCGGAAGACCAGGTAAACGGGTCTTGTGGACTGAGCTTTACGGCCTGTATGGCCAACAAATGTTTGGCAACTTTGGCGGCAATGGGATCGTTTGCAGGCGTCATGCGTAAGGTTTATAGAAGCGCAATGAATTGGTTAAAAAGCTGAATTGACCCAAAAAGTGGGGCAAATATATAAAATTGACTGCACTAGAACCGGGGGCTGATTGCATTATACGGCTACTTCCCTTGTTGCAGTTTGTCTAAAATGTTGTTTTTTTACACCCAAATACCGTTAATTTTGGAAAACATACCGTATAAGGTGTACATCGACGGCCAACCGTTGCTCGTCGATTCGGCCAATTGGGACACTTTTCAGCAGCCCTACAAATTGCTGGAAGCTGCCGGAGGGCTCGTATTCAATCCTCAGGGTGAACTGCTCGTGTTTTTGCGCCGTGGCGCCTGGGATTTGCCCAAAGGCAAAATAGATCCGGGCGAAACCCCCGAACAGGCGGCTTTGCGCGAAGTGGAGGAAGAAACCGGCTTGCAGGCTTTGGAGCTTGGCCCGTTCATCGCCCACACGTTCCACACCTACCCGCTCAAAGGCCGGCAAATCCTCAAAAAAACATGGTGGTACCGCATGCACACCACCCAAACCGACACCACCCCGCAAACAGAAGAAGACATTGAAGAAATTCAATGGGTCATTCCGGCCAACTGGCTGCAAGGTAAACAACCGGTGTACGGGAATATTGTAGACATCATCCGTTTGATCATGTGATCGCCAATCCAATCCACCTTGCAGTTGACGCGATTTTTGCACTTTTGCGGCATCTTCTTTGACTTTTCCTCTACATGAAACAGCTATTTTCAATACTCCTGCTGGCCTTGCCCCTGTTGGCCTCCGCGCAACACAAACCGACTCCCGCTGCCGACCGAATCGCAGCGCATAAGGTGCGTAAAAACATGCAGGGCAGCTCTCTGCTTGCCCAAATGGAAGCCCAGTCCATTGGGCCATCCATTTTTTCCTGTCGTGTTACCGATGTAGATGCCAATCCGGCCGATCCCACAGAAATGTATGTGGCCTACGCTTCGGGTGGCCTGTGGTACTCGCACAGCAACGGTACCCGCTTCGAGCCGGTCTTTGACCACGAAGCCAGCATGACCATTGGCGACATAGCCGTGGACTGGGACCGCCGCGTCATTTGGGTGGGCACAGGCGAGAACAACTCCAGCCGATCTTCTTATGCCGGCGCCGGACTTTACCGCAGCGCCGACGGCGGCAAAACCTGGGAACAACGCGGCCTGCCGGAAAGCCACCACATCGGCCGAATTGTGTTGCACCCCAATAATCCCAATATCCTGTGGGTGGCAGCCCTCGGACACCTGTATAGCCCCAATGCCGAGCGCGGGGTATACCGCAGCACCGACGGGGGGCAAACCTGGTCGCGTACCTTGTTTGTCAATGAAAACGCCGGTGCCATTGACTTGGTGGTGGACCCGGGCAACAACGATGTACTCTACGCTGCCACCTGGCAACGCAGCCGCTTGCCATGGCACTTCAACGGCGCGGGCGAAGGCTCCGGCATCTGGAAAAGCATTGATGGAGGCCAAACCTGGAACCGCCTCAACACTGCTGCCAGCGGATTCCCTTTCGGGCCAACTGTGGGCCGAATCGGTCTCGCAGCAGGCCGAAAAAACGGCAAAACGGTGCTGTACGCCAGCCTCGATAACCAGGCCCCAAAACCCAAAAAGGACACCAAAGAGGAGACCCTCACCAAAGATCAGCTCCGGACCATTACGGCCGCCGATTTTGACAAATTGCCGGAGGATAAACTTGAAAAGTTCCTTCGCGACAACGATTTTCCCGAGCATTACACCGCCAAAACCATCAAGGCCATGGTGAAAAAAGGCGACGCTCAACCCCTTACCCTTGTTGAATACCTCGAAGACGCCAACACCAAACTGTTTGAAGCCAACTACATTGGTGCCGAGGTGTACCGCAGCGAAGACGGCGGCCAGTCCTGGCAAAAAACACACCTTGAGCCCTTAGACAACATCCATTTTACTTACGGCTACTACTTTTCCAACATCCGTTGCGCCAGCGACAATCCAGACAAGGTGTATCTTCTTGGCTTTTACATCGTGCGCAGCGACGATGGCGGCAAAACCTGGATCAAAATAAACGGCGACAACGTCCACGTGGACCACCACGCCCTTTGGATCAATCCCATTCGCCCCGGGCACCTGATCAATGGAAACGACGGCGGACTCAACATCAGTTGGGACGATGGCACCTCCTGGGCGCTGTGCAATAATCCGCCCGTCGGACAGTTTTACGCCATTGCCGCTGACGAAGCGGAGCCATACAATGTATATGGCGGCGCACAGGATAATGGCGTGTGGGTTGGCCCTTCTACCTATAAAGCCTCGGACGGATGGCATCAGGATGGCCAGTATCCTTACAAAATACTGCTTGGTGGAGACGGCATGCAAATTGCCATTGATAACCGCGACAACAACACGGTGTATACCGGTTTTCAGTTCGGCAACTACTCCCGCCTGACCCGCGATGGCCGCAGCAAGCCCAAAAATATACAACCCAAACACGCTTTGGGTGAACGGCCGCCCCGATTCAACTGGCAAACACCTATACACCTCAGCCGCCACAATCAAGACATTCTTTACCTCGGCGCACACAAACTTTACCGCTCTTTTGATCAGGGCAACCATTGGGACACCATTTCTGGCGACCTGACCCGTGGCCCCCGGGAAGGAAATGTGCCGTATGGCACCCTGACCAGCATCCACGAGAGTCCGCTCCAGTTTGGCCTCCTGTATACAGGTTCCGACGACGGGCTTGTGCACGTTTCCCGCGACGGCGGTCTCCAGTGGAAGCGCATTTCAGATTCCCTGCTGGCCAACCTTTGGGTGTCGCGTGTGCTTGCTTCTGCCCATGAGCGTGCCCGCGCCTACGTGAGCCTCAACGGGTACCGGTACGATCATTTTACGCCTTATCTGTACTCAACCGACAACTACGGCGCTTCCTGGACCCGCCTTGGTGCCGGTTTGCCCACAGAACCGATCAATGTGGTGCGGGAAGATCCGGTCAACCCTGATCTTCTGTACGTAGGCACCGACCATGGTGTGTACGTATCACTTGACCGAGGCGGCCATTTCCAGGCCCTGAGCAAAGGCTTGCCCGACGTGCCCGTACACGATCTGGCCGTTCAACCCAAAGCCAAAGACCTCCTGGTGGGTACGCATGGCCGCAGCCTTTATAAAATACCCATAGGCCCCCTGCAAGCCATGACGCCCGAATTGCTGGCCAAAACGCTCCACCTATTTCCCCTCGAACACGTAAAATACCGTCCTGATTGGGGTAAAAAACGGCCTTGGGAGGAACAAAAAGACCCCGAACAGCGCTGGGCATATTACAGCAAATCGGCCGGTAAAACCACATGGCGCATCGAAACCGAAGACGGCTTAGTATTGCGCCAAGGCGAAACGGACGCCCAGGCAGGACTAAACTACCTGCTCTATCCATTAGACATCACAGACGATGCTGCTGGCAAACTCGCTAAAAAGCTCGAAAAAACCGATCCCAAAGTCCTCCTTAGCAAAGCAGACTCCGGAAAGTACTATTTGCCCAAAGGCAAGTATAAAGTGATCCTGAAACAAAGTACAACAACCGCAACCGAAATACTAGAAGTCCA
>JBMOHO010000140.1:0-9489 GCA_049317805.1 Saprospiraceae bacterium | reverse complement strand
AACGATCTAAACACTGCCCGAACAGGGCAGTGTTTAGATCGTTTTATCTCGACGTGTGGTCAGCCCAACGCCTTTTCGAAGCAAACGCTTGCTTCCACCCCGGCGTACTGCCCATAGTTGGGTATGCGGTGGTATCCGTTGTGCTCGTACAGCCCGACCGCCTCCTGAAACCGATGCCCGGTTTCCAGGATACACTTCTTGTACATCAACTCCCGGGCCCAACATTCGAGTTCACGCAGTACGGCTGATGCCACGCCTTTTCGCCTGCTTTCCGGAGCGACATACATGCGTTTGACCTCCATGACGCCGGGTTCGAATTCCTTGAGGGCACCACAACCCAGCGGAACGCCGTTTTCGTACGCCATCACTACGTGCTCAAGCCGGTCTATTTTATTGAACTGTGCAAAAAACGGATGTTCGTCGCCGTCCATCACCGCAAGATAGGCGTCGAGCAACCGGACGAGTGTGCCAAAGTCCGGGTTATCCGCATTCGTTCTGTGCAGGGCAATCATGGTTGATTTAAGTTAAAGTATATTGGTTGTCAGTTTTTTACAAATTGCCCCGAACCCACTGTGCCCCCTTTTTCGCTTAATGCTTTTGCAAAATACACGCCTTTTTCCAGTTGGGTCAAATCGACAAGGGCTTCTTTGCCCCGGTAAGTAACGGGCAAATCAACGGGGCGGCCTGCCGCGTCGAACACCTGCAAGCGGGTAAACGCCTGCGGAGCCAGCACATTTAACTGATCCTGGGCCGGATTGGGTACGAGCGACAGGGCAGGCGTCGCGGCATTGGGCGTTTTGACCGACACCCCTGTTTGGTTCAGTATCGTTTTGCAACCCATGGTGAGGCCGGTTTCATCTATTACACAAAGCCGAACGGAGTCTGCGCCAAAAATTTCCACCGTACCAAAGCCGTCGCGGGCATTGCTTGCGTTGGGGCCCAGGCCATTGCCGCCGCCGTTCCACAACAACTGATCGGCAGAAGGGTACCCCAAAAGGCCCGCTATCAGGCTGATCTGGGAATTCACGGTGCCTTCGTCGTTGGCCGACAAGCCGCTGGCGCTCAGCTCGGGCAGCCCCGCGTTGGCACCGTCGTCGATCATGTTGGCGTGCGAGTCGCCCGAAAGGGCAATGACGTTGCGGATTTCACCGCGTTCAGCCATGTGCAACAGGGTATCCTGATCGGCCGGGTAACCCGCCCAGTTGTACGACATTTGAGAGGCGATGACCACGCCGGTATAGATGGTGTTGCCCACCGGAAGGGCCAGGTTTTGTATAGTGAGGCCCACATCCAGCACGACACCATAATTTTTATTGAAAATGACGCTGCTGCCGATGAAATTCCAGTCGGCGTCCGAGTTTTTCAAACCCTCGATGAGCCATTTGCGTTGCGCTTCGCCCAGCATGGTGTGGCCTGCCGGCGGTTGGTAGCTGTATTTACCATTGGCGTCTTTGATAAAAGCCTCGTGGCGTGGCGTGCGGTTGTTTCGGGTGTCCAACATGAAAAAAGCTGCATTGCCCAGCCGGAAACTGTGGTAGATGCCGGCGCTGGTGTCGGCGGCAGGGTATGCCGGAAAATGGTCGAAATACCCTTGAATGGCGCCTTCGCGAATGCCCGGCGGCATCGGATTGGTGTACAATTCGGTGACAGCGCCGCCTGGCCCGTTGGTGACGGTGAACGTCGGATACGTCCAGCCTTCACCGTCGTTCCACGAAAAGTCGTCGTCGTACACATAATCAATGGGGAAATAAGGCAGGAGGAGTTCGCGCATAGACCCGTCGCTGTATCGTTCGGCAAAAGCGCCGGCGCGGCGCTCCGGGTAAAGGCAGAGGTCGTTGCCAAATTGAGCTGGCGGCCAATGCCAATCGCCCAAATGGAGAAACACATCTGGCTCAAAATCTTTGATGCGCTGGTACAATGGATCATTGGGGCCGTATCCGCAGGAGCCGACGACAATTTTGTAGTGGCCTTCGGCTTGCGCAGGGGCAAATGTTTTGGCTTGCCCGCGGCGCTCGTCGACCTGTCCGCCGAATGTAAACCGATAGTAGTACAACGCAGCGGGTTGCAGGCCCTCCACATGGATGGTGACGCCGCCGTACAAGGTGGCCCGCGTACTGTCTACCCCACTGCGCACAATGTTGGCAAACGACGCGTCGGAGGCCACCTCCCAGGCAAAGTTTTGGGGTTGGGGTACGCCGTTGGGGCTGGTTTGAATGTAGACCCGGAACCCGGTGTCGGTCATGGCCCCGACCACAGGACCTGATGTGATGTATTGTGCCGAAAGACTTTGTGTGATCAACAACAGTCCGGCAAAGGAGAAAAGGTGTTTCATGAGCAGCGCAATTTTATGCGTGGTAAAATTGCGCAGTTGGCAATGACGGGGCCTGAAGCGGGGCATTAATTTTGCATTAAATAGCTTGTCTAAAGCCATTCGTGTCAGCAGCATTTACGACCGTTCGTGAATCCCCTGCTCCAGCTCCTCCAACCGCATTTTGTAAAAATACTGCGGCGTGCGCTGGTACAACTCTTTGTAGAGGCTCAACGCGCGGTGGTGGTGCAAGGTGGGCGGATCCACCACTCTGCGCAGCTCAAAGTGTACGGCGGCCTCTTCGCGTTCGGTGCGGGCGAGGTTGAGTATCTGTTGAAGCTGTCGTTGGGCCTCCATGGGGTTACCGTCTGCTGCCAGGATTTGCGCGCGCAGGATGTTGGCACCAAAGGTGAGGTCGGCATTGCCAAGGGCCACGGCGATGTCGCGTCCTTCGTCGTGGAGCATACGAGCGGCAGAAATATCGCCTGCCTGCAGGTGTACAATGCCCTTTTCAATGATCGAGTTGCCCAGGACGAGCCGGTTGCCCATGTCGCGTGCAAACTCAATGGCGTCGTTGTAATACTGGATGGCTCGGGGGTAGTCATGCATGAAGTACCAGGTGTCGCCCAGGGTATTGAGCGCTTTGGCGATGCCTTTTTTGTAGTTCAGCTCGCGCGACAACACCAGTGTTTCGTTCAGGAATTCGAGTGCTCGGTCAAAAGCGCCGGTGTGGGCCAGCAGGTCGCCGATGAGGCCCGACGCGATGGCTGTGCCCTGCTTGTCGCCAAGCTCCTTACACAAGGCCAGGTCGCGCTCAAAAAGCTGCATAGCCTTGCTGTAGTCGCCTTTGCGCTCCCAAACGGAACCGATGCAACCGATGCAAATGGTTTGCAGGAGCTTGTTGCCCAGTTCTTCAGACAGTGCCAGGCCTTTTTCGAGGCAGAGCAAGGCGCTGTCGAGGCTGTTTTTTTCTAAGTAAATGATGCCGAGGTTGGTATACAGGTTGGCTAAGGCTTGCTTGTCTTCGCTGCGTTCGGAAATGTCGAGTTGTTCTTCCAGCCAACGAATGCCTTCGTCGTAGTGCCCCTGGTTCATGAAAATGAGGCCCAGGTTGGCCACAATGTCGGCGTTGGCGCTTTCACGGTGTACAGAGCGGTTGATTTCGATGGCTTTTGAAAACCACGTTTTGGCTTCTTCATACCGGCCCTGTCGGAAAAACAGGTTGCCCATGTTGCCGTTGGTTTTGGCAATGCCCACCGAATCGTCGGCTACGCCAAAAAAGTGCATGGCCCGGTCGAGGTATGCCTGCGCTTCGGGGTAAGCCCCCCGCAACAGCATCAGATACCCGAGTCTGCGGTAGCTGCGGCCTGCCAGAAAGGCATTGTTCAATTTTTCGGCCCGCTCCATGGCGTCTCGGTAATTGTTTTCGGCGTCTTCCCATTCGCCGATGAGTTCCTGCACCGCGCCTTTACGTAGCAGGATTTTGACGAGTTTTTCCTCCTCGTCTTCAGACACGATCAGGTTGTCTATCAGTTTGCCAAAATACTTCAGGGCCGAGCGGTTCTGGTAGTTGCGTTTGGCATTTTCAGCCGCTTTTTCCAGGTAGAAGTTGGTTTTTTCATCTACTTCGGCCTGTTCATAGTGGAAAGCCAGGTCAATAAAGCGTTCAGGTGAATTTGGGTACAGTGCCTCAATGGCTTCAGCGATCAGTTGATGCAATTCGCGCAGTCGGGTGCGGAGCTGCATGTCGTAGGTGGCTTCCCGCAGCAGCGAGTGGCGGAAAATGTACCGCAACTCGTTCATGGCGTGCCAAATCTGCCATTTTTCAGCTGTGCGTACCTGTTCGCGCAACACCATGTCGAGGTCGCCATTTTTGCGGACAAACTCTTCCTGGCGGGCCATAATGGCCGACAGTACGGACAGTTCAAACTCGCGTCCGATGACGGCAGCGGCCTTCACCGTTTCTTTCACCAGGCCGCTGAGGCGGTCAATGCGCGCCATCATGATCTGTTTGACCGAATCGCTGAGCTGTATGTCCTGGTCTTTGAGTTGCACTACGCCTTGCGGGTCGCGTTGCAGGAGGTCGGCCTCCAGAAAATACTCGGCCATTTGTTCAAGGTAGAACGGATTGCCCTGGGTCATGCGCTGGAGCAGCTCAAACAGGTCGGGGTGCAAGGCGCCACCCAAACGGGCCTCGGCAAAAGCGCGCAGGTCTTCGGCATTCAGGAAATTAAGGTCTACTTCCACATAAGGCGCGCTCAGTTCATCGAGAGTCAGGTTGCGGAAGGCGTAGTTGCGGCTGCCATCGTCTTCGTAGCGGCTGGTAGCCAAAAACAGGATGGGATGCTGTTGGGCACGGCGGATGAACTGGGCAATAAACTCGCGCGACATGTCATCGTACCAATGCGTGTCTTCCAGTTCGATCACTACTGGTTGCAAAATGGCTTCGGCAACGAAGAAGTTGGCCATGGCGGCCAGGCCGTTTTGATAGCGGCCTCGGGCGTCGAGTTGTTCCCAAAGCGAGCCCGCATAGGTAATGCCCACCATGGCGGCCAGCACGCTTTGGGTCCGGGTGATCTCCCGGCGCACGGCGTCGGCCTCGGCATGGTTGCTCTCGGTCAGGTCGAACGTCAATTCCAGGAAGTTGGATTCAAACAGTTCGCGGTTGCGCTCTGTGCTGTTTTCCGGACTTTGTTCGAAGTAATTTTTCAGGAAATAGATGAAGGGGTTGAACGATTTGCGGAGTATTTGATCGCTCTGGCACGTAAACCAGCTCACCTCCATGCTGTCGCGCAGGTTGCGCCTGAACTCGTAGCTCAGGCGGGTTTTGCCCATGCCGGCTTCGCCAAACAAGTAGGCCACGCCGGCAAACTGACCTTCACGCAGCGGCTGGGCAAATCGAATCAAGGTGTCTAATTCTTCTTTCCGGCCATAGTAAGCGCCGCTGTAACTGTTGCGACCGCTGAGGTTGCGGCCAGTGAGCACGTGGGTGGGAATGTTTTGCTGGAAGCCTTTGTACTGGACTTCACCCCGGAACTGAAATTTGAAATTCCGGTTTTTTTGCGCGTTTTCGTCGGCCAGCACTTCGCCCCATTGGGCTTTGGCCATGAGCCGGGCTGCCAGGTTCACCCGTGCCCCTACCGCCGCGTACTGGCAACGTTCCGGGCCGCCTATGACGCCGGTAAAGGCGGTGCCTGCCGTGATGCCAATGCGGTATTTGGCACCCGTGATGCGCTGCATGCCACCGAGGTTGTCTTGCAGGGCGGCCGCAAATTCCAAGGAGCGTTCCAGGTTGTTTTCATAACTCACCGGGGCGCCGAAGAAAATGGCGATGACCCCGCCTTTGTCGCCGAAGTCAATTTCTTTAAAATAGCCGCCAAAATTGTGGCATTGTTCCAAAATTTCACCTACAAAATGTTGTAGTGCCTCGTGTGTGGCCACTTCATCGAACGAAATGAATACGCTGACAACATTGCGGAACTCCCCGGTTGCCTGTTCTGCGTATACCGCTTCCGGATAGAAGTGCTTCAGTAATTCGGTATCCGGCTCCGGAAAAACTACTTTTAACGGTGCAGAAGGCGACAACACCGGTATGTCAGAGAGTTTGATGCGCACAAATCCGCCGTCGAGCGGCGTAGCGGGCAGGTCCAGTGCACCCAGCATGGCTTGAAATGACTCATGGGCCACCACTTCTAAGCTGTTGGCATGCAGTTGGGCCTGTGCGCTGAAGTCCACCGCGTCTCCCCGAAAGTAAAAAGCGCGGGTGCTGTTTTCGCCTACAATGCCCCATTCCACCTCGCCTTGTCCCAAACCAATTTTGATGCCGATGTTCAGGCTGGTCATTAAGTCGCCTTCTTCCGTCCCTGTATCCAAAAAGCGGTTTAGGGTAGTTTGGGCCGTTTGGATGATGCGTTTGGCCATTTCGGCTGTTGCATCGGCCGATTTGCGGTCAAAAGGAAAAATGGCCGTAAAACTGTCGCCCGCAAAATACGGGATCAACCCACCCTGCGCGTACACCAGCGCCACTGTGGGTTGAAAAATCTGGTTGAGGGCATAAGACAACTCTTCAGCGCCTTCGGGCCCTTTTTGCATGAGTTGCTCTGTTAGTCGGGTAAACCCGCTCAGGTCAATGAACATGGCAGCGGCCCAAAATTGGCCGTGTAGCGCTCCATGTCGGTAATTTTCCTGGATAAAATGCGGCAGGAAGTGTTTCAAAACTTGCGTCGGCGGTTTAGATAAGGGTTAAAGGTAAGGCTATTTCACGTTATTCGTACCGACAATAAACGGTTCTGCATCGTTTATCTGTTGCGCAACAAATAGTATTTTAGTACTGTTTGTTTTTGACAATGGCTTTTTTATGGTTTTTTAGTATAAAATATTATTAATAAATTGTTTACATAAAATAAATTAACATATTCAATTGTGATAAATGCTTTGGGGATTTAGCAGCGCGTTTTTGGGGCCCCTATTTTTGTTCAAAAAAATGCTATGTTACGCTTCATTTACATCCTCCTTGGCTTTTGGGCGGTATCTAATGCGGCTTTTGCCCAGACGACCGTTTACTCACAATCCGGCGGCGCATGGAACGCCGCCAACCTCTGGAACACGGCTTCCGACGGCAGCGGGGCCTCCGTCACCGACCCCAATTCATCTGCCTACAACATCGTGGTGCAAACCGGCCATGCCGTGGTGCTCAGCGGTACCCGCGCAGCTGGCAGCCTCGAAGTACAAAGCGGCGCTTCCATTTCCGCTGGCGGAACCATATTGGAATACCTCGAACTGTACGGCGCTTCGGTGCTCATCAACGGCACGGCGGGCGGCGGTACAGACGGCCTCAGTTTCGACATCAACGGGCCCAATTGCACCCTCAGCGGCGGTGGATCCATTCAGATTGCCAGGCTCCGCAAAGATAACGACCCCGGTTCGGCTGCCACCACCACCCTCAGCATTGACGCCGACCTCGAGCTGCACTACAACGCCGACAGCCGAACCGCCTTCTGCAACTCGGCCATTGGCAAAAATTTCAACGCCACCCTTGAGTCGGGCCGAACCATCACCGTGCCAAACGGCAATGTGTGCATAGACGGCAACGACGGCTCCAACAGCGTCAACCACGGCGGCACACTCACCATTTACGGTTTACTGGAACTGTTGGGCACCAACGGCCACCTGTACGTAGAAACAGACAACAGCGCAGGATTTCCCGTGCAATTCACCATTGGCAGTGGCGGCCAAGTGATCGTCGGCGGCAAACTCTATGGCAATGCACCCGGTGGCCCTGCTTCGGCCGGACTTACCTTGCAAAGCGGCAGCACCCTCACGATCTCCGGTGCCGTTTCCGGCTGGCATGCCAGCAAAAACAGTGTGTCCATTGCATCGGGTTCGCTGGTGGAGTACAATGGATATGCCGCACAAGACATTGAACCTTTGTGGCCTTATGCCGATCTGACAGCGTCCAACAGCGATAAATCACTCACCGGAAACACCACAGTATCGGGCACATTGACCCTGAGTGGTTCTACTATCACCCTCGGATCATACGATTTGCGCATAGAACCTGGCGGCAGCATACAGGGCGCAGGGCCGGGCGCTTACCTCCGCACCGATGATTCCGGTAAACTCCAACAAACCACCGAAAATACTACGCTGTGGTTTCCGGTGGGCAACGGCAGCTACAACCCGCTTCGCCTGCGCAACAGCGGTGCTTCAGATGTCATCGGCGTCCGTGTGGCCGATGAAGTGTTGGACGAAGGCCCCGGAGGCGACCCCCTGACCACCCAGGCGGTGGACTGCTCGTGGTTTCTGGAAGAAGATTACCCGGGGGGCAGCACGCTGGAAGCCATGGTGCAATGGAACGGGTTTGACGAGTTGAGCGGCTTCAACCGCAACAACTGTAAACTCGCTTTCTGGAGAAACAACGCCTGGAATACCGGCAGCACAGGAGCGGCGCAAGGCAGCAATCCGTACACGCGGTTGCGCAATGCCCTCCCGGAGCCGGAAGTATTGGCTGTAGTGAGCGGAGCCACCCTGCCGGTAGAATGGGCAGCGTTTGATGTGGAATACCGGGCTGGCTCCGTTCAATTGCGCTGGGAGACCGCCTCCGAAACCCAAAACGCCGGTTTTCACGTGGAACGCAGCACCAACGCAGCACATTTTACGCCCATTGCATGGCAAGCCGCAGGAGAAAATGCCGCCCAATACCTGTTTACAGACGTGGCACCTCCGCCCGGCACGGTGTATTACCGACTGCGGCAGGTGGATGCCGACGGCCAATACGCGTTTAGCCCTGTTCGGGCTGTAGAGGTATCGGAACACAACGAGATGCGCTTGTTCCCGGTGCTGGCCAATACATTTGTGCAGGTAAACGTGCCAAACGGGATAAAAGAAGAGACCCTCTGGTGGGTGGTGAATGCATCAGGGGAAACCCTCTTATCTGGCCTGGTGCCCGAAGGGGAAATGCCATTTCGCATCGGTCTGGAGTCCTTGAACCCGGGCATGTACGCTTTTCTGGTGAGAACAGGCACCCAAACGCAGGCGCGCTTACTGTTGGTCGAATGATTTTTCAGCCGCTTTATTGGCTTTTTGCATGCTGAGCACCACGGCCTTTGCGGCCTTCATGGGCACGGCGACTGATTTTTTTTCCATGTAGTCCATCATGCGGTGGACGAGATCGAGCGCTTGTGGGTCGAGTTGTGCCAGTTCTTTGCCAAATACTTCGAGGATGGCGCGTTCCTTGTAAGCGCGGATTTCTGCCGGAATGCCGCTGAGGCTGCGCTCCACCTGACGCTCGTGCCAGACGGCGCGGAAGGCATGCACCCGCTGCGCAATCAACACGGCTGCTTTTTGGCGTTCGCTTTCGCGGTAAGCCAGGTTGATGTCTGCCTGGGCGCGCAGGCTTTCAATGTCAATGATGTCCAGATCAAATGCTTCGCGCAGTGCCGGATCAATGTTGTTTGGCACAGAGAGGTCGACAGCCACTTTTGCCGAATGGTGGTCGCCCGCCAACAGCATGGCGTATACCGATTCGGTCACGATGTATTCAGTGGCGCCGGTGCACACAATGAGGGCGTCGAAACCTTGCCGATGCTGTGGCAATTGATCGAGGGCGCAAGCCTGGCCACCGAGGTATTCGGCAAGGGCTTCGGCTTTGTCGAGGCTGCGGTTAAAGACGGTGACGTTGT
>JBMOHO010000139.1:0-9501 GCA_049317805.1 Saprospiraceae bacterium | reverse complement strand
AAGGTGTGGAAGACGAAGGCCTGGAAAATACCGAAATGATGGCCATGATCGCCTACCTGCAACGACTGGGTACAGACATCAAGGCTCAAAAAACAGCGACCAAGTGATCCTGAACCAACTTCAAACCACATAACACCTCAAGACATGTACAAATACCTGCTTCAATCCATCGAAGGCATAGCCTGGTTCGGCACCGTAGCCCTGCTGATCTTCTTCACCCTGTTCTGCCTGGCGCTTTGGCGCGCCATCAGCAGCCGAAACGATGAAATGCAGTACATGGCAGAATTGCCTTTACAGGACTAAGCCTTATTTCCTCCAACGTCAACCTGTTTCCAACATGAACCCGGGAAAAGTACAAACCACATTACTGTTTTTGGCCACCAGCACCGCACTGTGGGGTCAGGCGGTACCAATGACCGAAGCGCCTGCCGCTGCTTCAGACATGATGCTGCCCAAAATCATGGCCTATATCCTTGTAGGCACCGCGGCTTTGTTGTTTATCGTCACGATGTATTACGTCGTGTACGTCAATCAATACCTGTATAACCGCCTCATAGCGCTGGAAGCCGCTAAAAACGACGTCCAGCTACCAGAACCCGAAACAGCACTTGCGCCCTCAGGAGATTCCTTTTGGACAAAAATGCGCAAGCAATACTGGGAAAATGCCGTGCCCATTGAACAGGAAAGCCGGATCATCTCAACCCACGACTTTGACGGCATCCGCGAGCTGGACAACAGCCTCCCTCCCTGGTGGGTCAACATGTTTATCCTGACGGTCATCTGGGCCGCCATCTTCATGTTTTACTACCACTTTGGCGGCGGCGGCCCCACACAGGTAGAATACTACGAGCAAGAGGTGGCCGAAGCCAAAAAGGAAATAGCCATAGCCCTTGCCGGGCAATCCAACGCCGTAGACGAAGCCAATGTAACGGCCCTGGTCGACGCCAGCGCGCTTGGAGAAGGAGAGTTGATTTTCAAAAACAGTTGCGTATCGTGCCACGGTCAGTCCGGCGAAGGCGGCGTGGGCCCCAACATGACAGACGAGTACTGGATTCACGGCGGGGGCATCAAAAACGTCTTCAAAACCATTAAATACGGCGTTCCGGAAAAAGGCATGATCGCCTGGTCGGCACAACTCAAACCGGCCGACATGCAGAAAGTCGCAAGCTATATCCTGACCCTCGAGGGCACCAACCCGCCCAACCCCAAAGCCCCCCAGGGCGTCGTTTGGAAAGAGGAGGTGCCGGCTACAACCCCCGATTCGCTGACCAAACCACAGTAAACGAATCACCAGTTCTACCAATAAACACATCATGACCGCCGAACCAATCCTGGAGGAATACATAGACGACGCAGCCGAATACCGAGACCACATTGCCACGGTAGACCAGGATGGAAAACGCATCTGGGTGTACCCCAAAAAACCATTCGGGCGCTTCTACAATGCCCGCACCGTAGTGAGTCTGTTGTTCCTCGCGGTTTTTCTCATCATGCCGTTCATCAAGGTCAATGGGGAGCAGTTTTTGTTGTTCAACGTCATCACACGCAAATTTGTGCTGTTCGGCATTTTGTTTACACCGCAGGATTTCCACCTGTTTGTGCTGGCCATGCTTACGTTTATTGTGTTCATCATTTTGTTTACAGTGGTTTACGGCCGGTTGTTTTGTGGCTGGGTTTGTCCGCAGACGGTTTTTATGGAAATGTTTTTCCGAAAAATTGAATACTGGATAGACGGCGATGGCACGGCGCAACGCAAGTTGACAGCCATGCCGTGGACCGTGGAGAAAGTCAGAAAACGGGCGATCAAATACGCGATTTTTTTTGCCATTTCGGTGGTTGTGGCCAACTATTTTCTGGCGTACATCATTGGCATGGATGAAGTATTGCACATCATGGGCCAGCCCTTGTCTACCCATTGGGGTGGATTTTTGGCCATGCTGCTCTTCTCGTTTGTTTTCTTTTTTGTGTTTGCCCGCTTGCGGGAACAGGTGTGCACGACCATTTGCCCATACGGTCGACTGCAAGGGGTATTGCTCGTCAAAGACAGCATTGTGGTGGCATACGACCATGTGCGAGGCGAACCCCGGGGCAAAATCAAAAAGCACGACATCGGACAAGCCAACATCATTGCAAACAACCCAATACACGCCATCCGGGAGGCAGCCAAACCATTGGGCGATTGCATCGATTGCAAGTTGTGCGTGGCGGTTTGCCCTACTGGCATCGACATCCGCAACGGCACCCAACTGGAATGCACCAACTGCACGGCCTGCATTGACGCTTGCGATGAGGTGATGGACAAGGTGAGCAGGCCCCGCGGCCTTATTCGGTATGATTCCATGACGGGCATCGAATCTGGCAAACACCGGATTTTCACCCCTCGTGTTTGGGCATATTCGGCCATCTTGTTGTTGTTGGTGGGCTTTGATGTGTTTTTGCTGGCCAACCGGGGCATGGTGGAAACCATCATATTGCGCTCACCCGGCCAGTTGTACCAAAGGCGCGACGAAGCGCACTTGAGCAACCTGTACACCTACACCATCATCAACAAATCGCCCCAAGCCCTCCCTGTAGAGCTGTCTTCGCCCACAGCGGGCGTACAAATCGAGTTGATTGGGCAACCCATCGAACCCATCGCAAAAGGTGCCAAAAGCCAGGGCGCATTTTTCGTCGTGATGCATGCTGATTTCCTGAAAAGCCGTTCTACCCCGATTGTAATAGAGGTGTACAGCGGCGGCAAAAAAATAGATGCGGTGAAAACCAATTTTATGGGGCCAAAATGATTTCGTTTTTTTGAAAGATTGACTTCAAACGTACAAACACAAACCGGTATGAACTGGGGATATGGTATAGCCATCGTTTACGGCATTTTTGTTGCCGGTATGTTGGGCGCGGTCATTGCTTCTACGCAGCACGACCCGGGCCTGATCAGCAAAAATTATTACGACCTGGATTTGCATTACCAGGCGCATTTCGACAAAAAGCAACACACGGCCGATCTGGCTACTGCTTTGACAGCGGCGTTTGATGCCGGGCAGCGCGAGCTTGTGCTTGTTTTTCCGGACAGCATGCCAGTCCAGCGCGGGTCCATTCAGTTCAGGCGTACGTCTACCACCAAAGATGATTTTTTGTTTCCCATTCCGGCAGTAGCCGGCGGCGGCGAATTGCGCATTCCGGCCGCCCACATGGCGCCCGGTCGGTGGCTGATGGACATTGAATGGGAGAGCGAAGGCAAAGGTTACTTTTACGCGACCTCGATTGCGGTGTCGCCCACCAAATAAAACGATGCCGATGTGGCTTACTGCGTTTTTGCTTGGGCTGGCCGGCAGCCTGCATTGCGTGGGCATGTGTGGCCCGCTGATGCTGGCGTTGCCTTTGCCTGCAGGGGCACGCTGGGCGGCATTGGTACAAACGTTGACGTATCAAAGCGGCCGCATCCTCACGTATGTGGCCCTGGGCGGCCTTTTGGGCCTATTGGGCAAGGGTATTGCCATTGCGGGTTTCCAACAAGCGTTGTCGGTAGTCGCCGGTCTGGCGATGGTCGCTGCGGCATTGTTTAGCGTACAATGGGAGCGCACGGTGCTGCGGACGCCCGGCCTGGCCCTGCTTACCCGGCAGGTACAAGGGCAAATGGGCCGCTTGTTGCGCGAGCACGCTCATGGTGCCTCCTTTGGTTTGGGGTTGCTCAATGGTTTGGTGCCTTGCGGATTGGTGTATGCAGCGGTGGCAGGGGCCATCAGCACCACCAACGGGCTGCATGGTGCCGTGTTTATGATGTTGTTTGGGCTGGGCACCCTGCCCTTGCTCCTTTTGCTGATGCTGAGCGGACGGCGCATCCCGGTGGCCGTGCGGAGCCGCTTTCGGTATGTGCAACCCGCTTTGCTGCTGTTGGCAGCCGCCTTGCTGCTTTATCGGGGCTTTCACCTCGACCTCTCCCTTTTCCAAGGCGCTGTGCCACCTGCCACGCCCGATTGCCACCAGTAAATGAAGGTACTACAATCAACAGGAAAACACATGCTAATCGGTTAATTCCAACCTTTCGTCGTGTCTTCTTTGTATTGTAGATAAGTCGCAGCATTTTTGCAAACTCAACCCCTCAACTCCTCCACTCCTCAACTCCTCAACTCCTCAACTCAAAAAATGCTGACAACAAAATCCCTCTTTTCTGCCGAAGGGCTTGACGACCGCAGCCTGGAATTTTTAGCAAATGCCATTGAAAAGAACAACTTGCCGGGTTTCGACTATTTTGAGTTCAAGCGCGCTGTGGTCAATTTGCAGGAAATGCAGTTAGAAGAATCCATCGCGTTCAAAAGTGCCTTCACCACTGCAGCCACCGTTGGGCTCACCAAGGACAAATTAGTAGAAACCGCCAACTACTACCGCAACCTGTTGTTAAAGGAAAAAGACCAGTTTGAAACCGCGTTGTCGGGCCAGCACGCCACCAAAATCCAGTCGCGTGAAGCCGAAGTCAAACGCCTGCAGGATCAGATTGAGCGTCATAAAGCAGAGATTAGCCGCCTGCAAGACGAAATTGGCGGGTACTTGAACGACGTGGAAACGGCCCAAACCCAGATGCACGCAGACGCTGAAAAGCTGGATAAGGCCAGGTCTAACTTTGACAAGGCCCATCAGGCAGTGCTGCTGCACATTGACCGCGACATCGAAAGCATACACAAATACCTTTAACGCATTTCCTTTTCAGCGCATACGCATACACCTATGCAAACCAAAACGTTCTGGCAACGACCCGAGGGCCTCACCGGTGGTCTTATTATGGCTGCATTGGTGCTTGGAGGCGGCTTTCTGTTGTACACCTGGTTGCCCACCCTGATTGCACTGGCGAGCAACACCCTGTACCTGGCCGCCATGCTGGCGCTGTTGGCGGGCCTCATTTACGTGGTGCTTGACCCCAGGATGCGCAACCTCATTTGGTACTTGTATAAATCGGCGATGCGCAGCGTCACCAGCCTGTTTGTCCGGATTGATCCCATTTCCATTTTAAAATCGTACATCAAAGAACTGGAGAACAACCTGAAAAACCTCAGCAAACAGATCGGGCAATTGCGCGGTCAAATGCGCCAGTTGAAGGGCATTATGGACGGCAACACCGCCGAAATCCAGAAAAACATGCAGATGGCCGACAAGGCCCAACAAATCCAGGACGAGAAAAACCTGACCCTTGCCACCCGCAAAGCCGGCCGTTTGCAGGAGGCCAACACCAAGTACGACGTGTTGTACCAGAAGATGGAGGGTTTGTACCGCATGTTGACCAAAATGTACGAAAACTCGGAGATCATGATGGAAGACACCCGCGATCAGGTGATGGTCAAAGAGCAGGAATACAAAGCCATCAAGGCCAGCCACAGTGCCATCCACTCCGCCATGTCTATCCTCAAGGGCGACCCCGACCAGCGCGCCATGTTCGACATGGCCCTGGAGGAAATGGCCGAGGAAGTGAGTCAAAAAGTGGGTGAAATGGAGCGGTTTATGGACACCAGCAAAAACCTGATGGACAGCATCGATCTGCAAAAAGGCGTTTTTGAAGACGATGGCATGCGCATGCTGGAGGCCTGGCAAGGCCAATCGCCGCTATTGGCCAACCCCGAAGCACCGAAATCGGAAAAATTAGACCTCAATGCGCCGCGCAAAGAGTTGTTGAAAGAAGATAATGATTATCACCAATTGTTCGAATAAGGGCGACCAATGGGCTAAGCTCCAGTGGAGCACAGCCGTTTTGAGCATTTGACGCAGGTATACACTCCCCTACCCTGCTTAAATTTTTGTAAAACGCTCCAGCACCTCCGGCAAGCGTTGGGTGGTGGGGTTGTATATGTGCAGGGTGTGATAGCCGGTTTCATTGAGGCAACGCATGCAAGCGTCGACCATCGGAAAACCGGTATGCCCCGTAGACCAGGCGATAAACAGGGATTCGTCCTGCCCGCGTGGCAAGCCTAGTATTCTGGCAGGGCCAACATGGATGGCTCAAACACGTACAGAAACAGCAACCGCGCACCGCTGTTGACTGCTGCGGTAATGGGCGCGTGGTCGGTAAGCCGGAGGTCGCGTTTGAACCAAATGAGGTGGATTGGAGCGTTGGACATGCATGGGATTTAACCATTTGGGGCGGGAATGGTTTTATGATGATGCCAAACATTTGTATAACCATGCCACTCGCATGGAACATTAATTTCGAATGACCCCCACGGGCATATCGTGGTCAAATGTACCTTTGAGTTGAGGGTTTTGTTTATGCTCATAGGTAGACCAAGCCCGGTCGCGCACACTTTTTTTGACATAGTCATAAATTTCCTGAATGGAAATAACATTATCAAAATTATCATCTGCTGCTCCCCTCAATCCTCGGATGTAGTAATACGTAAACATACCCATTTGCAAAGGTTGATCTTCAAGCGATGTTTCATTAGGCTGCGACGACATCAATAGCGCCAAGCCATTGCCGGAAGACGCCAAGGTAGCGTAATACAGGGCTTCTACTTCCAAATCGCTCATGGCCTTGCTTTGCAACGTTGACTTTTTATCCCACGTTCCTGAAAAACAGGCATCGGCAACACATATTTTCTTACCTGCCTTACTACGGTTGACGATGTTCCGCAAATCCTCATGTTTGATGTATTGATCGTGCGCCACAAACATGTTGGGGCCGCCATGCCCGGAAAAGTAAAATAACAACAAGTCGTTTGTGGTGGCTTGGATAAACAAATCATTGGCAGCATTCAGGATGTTGGTCCTCGTTGCATTGTAGTCTTTTAACAATCGAATTTGTCCCGAGGGCACACTTCCTCCCTCCGGGCTGCGCATAAAGTCATAAACAGCCTGCGCGTCATCATCGCAAAAGTTCAGGTCATTAATGCCCTGTGCTGCCGAGTACTTCGAAACACCTACCACCAAGGCCCACACTTTGGGCCTCATTGTGCTGCTTCCAGATGATGCATTTGGCGTAGAAGCGGTGGACTGATCCGATTCCAGTAAAACGCCGCTATCCCAGGTTCCGGACTGCATGACCCTGCCATTGCTGTCGTATAGTACCCCTTTGCCGTGGTATTTACTCGACTTAAAATAACCTTCATAGCGTTTTCCATCCGGGTACTTCAACACGCCTTTGTAAAAACTGTCGTCCTTCCATGTTCCTTCATAGACACAGCCAGGAAAAGAACTGTTGTTTACATGATAAGTGCACTTTCCTTGTCCATGACGCTTGCCGTTTACCCAGTTTCCTTCATACCTTTTACCATTGTAAACCCAACAATATGTGCCAATACCATTTTCACAATCGCCTGACGGACAACCCTGAATTTCTTTGATATACACGTCTTTAGAGAACTCCAGCAACGCTAAACTGCCGTCTACATAATGAAATTTTTTCCATATATAATTTGAGTTTTTATTCAATGCCGATTTTTGATTGGCGTTGTTGATGAAAAACTCATCTTCAGCGTCCACTGCAAAGTAACCGGCATTATCCGACTTCCACCATTCGTCGTTCTCGTCTGCTACACAGTAATAAAAATCGGTGGCAAGCGAAGCATCATAGTTGACATCCCAAAAATCAAATGGTTTCATGGTTTCACCCGGCTCCAGGGCATACCAGCCCTTTGTTTTCCAGCTTCCATCATAGTAAAAAGCCAGTCCAACATAAAGCTTGTAGGAAGTGCTGTTTGTAATCCTCAATTGAGCGATGGCAGCATTGGTCATGAACAATACAAGTGCCAGCATGCTCAAAACGCGTTGTAAAAAGCCGGGAGTTATCATGAGGTCAATATTTTTGGGTGCTGTACCTTGCGCCAAGGCGCACCGCAAAGTTAAATTGTCTTAACTAAATAATCCATCATACGTTAAGAAAAAATCAATTGCCATTTCATTTGCATTTATTGGGAACTTGTTAAGATATATCCATTGTTATCCCGGTAAATTTGTGGCTATTATCGCAAATACGCCTTCAGAATTTGCTTGCATTCTCTATTCACCATACAATATTACTAAAATGACCAAACAAACATTTGCCCTGATTTTCATCACTTTGCTTGCCTTGAACATGCAGGCGCAAAACACCCGCTCTACCGACCAGGTATCCAGAGCACTCGAAAACCTCGACGTTTTCCGTAATTACAAACAGTTCCGAACCAACTTCGAAACGACAACCACCGACGCCGGTAAAAACCTGAAGTACTACGACGACTACGTCCGCCTCAACGTAGCCTACAACGCCATCCAGGAACAATACAACAACCTGCTCCACGACATTAAAGCAGATCTCTCCGACTGGAAAACGATCCAGCGCATGGTCAAAAGCCCAAAAGACTTTGCCGACCGCTACCTCGAAGAATACAACGCAGTCATCGGGGCCTACAACACCAATTTCAAACCCATTTACAACGACGTGAACGCCCGCAGCCTCAGCAGGGGCGGCAAGGCATTGCCCCCCATATTGGCCGCCGTTGGGTTGGAACTGTTTATCCAGGTTGTTGATCTCATCAAAAGCCGCAACGAAGACAAAGACCTGGCCATGAACAGCATACTGGGCACCATCAACCAGCATTTTGTCCAAAAACTAGAAATGAAAAGCTGGTCGGAACTCAACATTGCGCAGCCAACCCTCGTGAATCCCAATCAAAGTACTGCCGGTACGCCCAATAAATGGCAACAGCAATCCAATGCCGCCGGAACCACCAACCGCACCACCACCGAGAACGTGGATGTGCCCAAACCCCTCTTCGAGCGCCTCAACGGCTGGCTGGAATTCAATTACATGAATACCGCCAGCCAACCCGAGCGCATGGGCTTCGCCCACAACAGCGGGGGCAAAGACCTGACGGTGCAAGTGCTGCGCCCCCAAGATGGACAGGTCATCGCCAATGCCGTACCGGTCAATGTAGGCTTTTACAACTCCACCCAAACCTTCCCCGAAGGCACGCAGTTCCAGATCAAAGCCTTTAACACCGCCGGCATGTACGTGTTCGCCCTCAACTCAGGCAACCGCGTAGAAATGCTTTATCCCTTCCGCAACGATTCGTTTGTAAACTGCAGCGAAAAAATCGGCAATGGCAAAGACCTTACCGTGCTGCCCGCCACCTTCGTGGTTGGCCAGGACCGCAATAAAGTGACCACCCTGCCGGCACCCGACTGCTCCACCACTCCACCCACCGAACGATACATCACCATCACCGGTGCAGGTACCCGCGAAACCTTGTGCGTTGTGCTCTCCCGATCAGAACTCGACACCTCTACCCTCGCCAAAGAAATAGAAGCCGCTACCGGCGAACTGCCCGAGCGCCTCGCCAAAGTATTCGGCGATAAAATGATCGGCCTCAACGAAGCCCAATTAGCCCTGACCGACAACCGCATGGCGTTCAACGCAGACAACAGCGCCAAAAACGTGCTGCCCGTTGTCTTTTACATCAACCGGAAATAAACTTGCAAACCGACGAGGCGATTGTACATCGCCTCGTCGGTTTAACATAGCCTTACTCTATATTTGCGAAT
>JBMOHO010000138.1:0-9568 GCA_049317805.1 Saprospiraceae bacterium | reverse complement strand
CAAAAAGCTTGCTCTGCACTTTTAGAGACTTTTTCATTTGAGAATGCTGGTATGCAATACTGCCTTATTGTTGTCGGATATTGGCCGTTTACGCCTAATTTTAATGTGGCGTAGTAATAGTGAGGTGGTTTTTTGTTCTAAAAACAACAAGGAATGGTATCTTCATGGCGCTAATTGTGCTATGCTTAACCGCGTCGGGTCGTTTTTATCCCGTCGATGTGCGCAGCTTGTTGAAACTATGATAAACCGATTTAAACATATTGCCCCCGCATGGTGCTGCTTGCTTGTACCTGTGTTGGCTGTGGCGCAACAACCCGGTGCGCCCGTTGGCGTACAAGCGCAAGGGTACGACAGCCACGTGGAAGTCCGTTGGCAGCCCTCCGCCGACCTGACGGTAAGTACCTACCAGATTTATAAATCAACCAATGGGGGCACCTCTTTTGACTTCCTTAAAACCGTCGGACCCGGCTCGGCTGACCGTACCCTGGACTGGGTGGGCGACGAAGGGCAATCGCTTGCGCGCCAATACCGCATCAAAGCGGTCAAAAACAATGGCCTGACAAGCGATTTTTCCAACATAGCGGCTGCGCAAACCGCAGTGTTTACGGAGGAGGCCATGTTTGACATGGTACAGGAATACACGTTTCGGTATTTTTGGGATTACGGACACCCGGTCAGCGGCATGGCCCGCGAACGCAACAACGGCGACGCGAACGTTGTGACCACCGGCGGCTCCGGCTTTGGCATCATGGCCATAGTAACCGGCGTCGAACGCGGCTGGATCACGCGGGCGCAAGGCGTAGACCGCATGGTGCAAATCGTGTCATTCCTCCAGTTTGCCGACCGCTACCACGGCGTATTTCCACACTGGATGAATGGTACCAACGGCAACACCATTCCTTTTAGCCAGTTTGACGACGGTGCGGATCTGGTGGAAACTGCTTTTTTGATACAAGGCTTGTTGGCCGCACGTGCCTATTTTGACGGCAGCAGTCCGGAAGAAACCGCCCTGCGAAATGTCATTACCGGCCTTTGGGAAGACGTAGAGTGGGACTGGTTTCGGAAAAACAACGGCCCCGTGCTGTACTGGCACTGGTCGCCGAACTACAATTGGCAAATGAATTTTGCCCTGCGCGGGTTTTTCGAAGCGCAGATTGTGTACATTTTGGCTGCGGCTTCGCCCACCCACCCTGTGCCCGGCAGTTTGTACCAAAGCGGCTGGACGGCCAACGCCGGCTACTGCACCCCTGCCTCGTATTTCGGCTACCCCGTGTACTGTGGTGGCCAGGGTGGCGGCCCCCTGTTTTTTGCCCATTACTCGTACCTGGGTTTCGATCCGCGCGGCTGGAAAGACAACTGCTGCAACTATTTCATCCGGAACCGAAACCATGCGCTCATTCAATGGGAGTACGCCAAGGCGAATCCGGAAAAACACGTGGGCTACGGTGCCAATTGCTGGGGACTGACCGCTTGCGACGGTCCCAACGGGTACAGCGCGCACGACATCAATCCGAACAACGACGACGGCACCATTGCACCAACCGCCGCGTTGGCATCCATGCCCTATACGCCAGCGCAAAGCATGGAGGCCCTGACCCATTTTTACAGGGTGCTGGGTGAAAAGTTGTGGGGCCCGTACGGGTTTTATGACGCCTTTAATTTGAACCAAAACTGGTACGCCCCATCGTATCTCGCCATCGACCAGGGGCCGATAGTGGTGATGATGGAAAACCACCGAAGTGGCTTGTTCTGGAAGTTGTTTATGCAAAACCCGGAAATCGAGCCTGCTTTACTTGCCTGCGGGTTCAAACCCGACAATTCGGTAGGCCAGGCCGAGCCCGCGTGGGTCGGCGTGCAGGCTACCTGTTTCCCCAACCCCGTCTCGGCAAGTCCGGCCGTGTTGCTGCTCGAACTGGCACAACCCGAACAGCTTACAGCCGTGCTGACCGACGCCACGGGGCGTACTGTGCGCACTATTTTTCAGGCAACCAAATTTGCCGCCGGCCGACATACGGTAGACCTGCCCTTGCAGGATACATCGCCTGGCCTATACCTGATCAGCATTCAAAATGAAAAACACCAAAAAAACACACAAAAAATAGTACGCATTCCGTAAACCATCACCCAATATTCTGAAACCAACATTTTCGCTCACTTTTCTAAACATGAAGCAATGATGAAAAGATTCCTTTTCGCCACATTACTGGCCACACTGGGCGCTTTTGCCCTGCAAGCCCAGGTTATTTACGAAGACTTTGAAGGCGGCGTGCCTGATTTGGCCTGGAACGGGCTCAACGGCGTGTACAACGGTGCCATAGCCAACCCTGACCCTACTGGTGCCAACACCAGCGCCTGGGTAGGCTCGTACACCAATGCAGCCGCTTTCGATTTCTGTTTTGCCCTGTACACGTTCCCGCAAACGCTCGACATCAGCGAGAACAACCAGTTTAAAATGAAAATCTGGTCGCCCACATTCCCGGCCAAAGCCCTGCTGAAACTCGAAGGCCCGGGTGGCTCGCCGGTAGAAAAGATCATCGACATCACAGAGGCCAACAAATGGGTGGAGTACACCTTTGACTTGTCGGCCGGTGCCGGGTTTACCAACCTGAAGACCATCCTGGTGTCGTTCAACTCGTTTGTATTGGGCGACGACAAGACGTATTATTTCGACGACATCGTGGCTGTAAAAGCCGAGCGTTGCTTCGAAACCTTTGAAGGCGGCCAGGAGTTGCCCTGGAATGGCGCCGACGGCATTTACGCAGGCGCGGTAGCCAATCCGGCACCCAACAAAGTCAACAGCAGCGCCACATGCGGCCAGTACACCAAAAGCGGCGCACATGCCTACAGCCTGCTGATTGCAGACGCTGGCACGCCGTTTGACCTCTCGGTGTACAACCAGTTCAAACTGAAACTGTACACCGACGCGCCTACTCAAGTGTTGCTGAAACTCGAAGGCCCTTCGGGCAACATCGAGCGCACCAAAAACATTGCCGTGACCGGTGCCTGGCAAGAGTATACGTTTGACTTCAGCGCGGCCTCTGCCAAGACAGATTTCTCCAAGGTCATCCTCTTCTTTGACCCGGGTGTGGAAACCAGCGCTGATGTGTATTACTTCGACGACCTCTGCGCTACCCCCAACGCCTGCGTAGGCAGTGTGCCCAATGACGAGATCATAGACGACTTTGAATGCAACCGCAACGCCACGTATGCGCTTGGCTGGGACAGCCTGTACGTGGTCAAAAACCCGGCACCAGACGGCACCAACAACTCCTCCAGGGTGGGCAAGTTCAATGACCAGGCTGGCCAGTTCACGGAATTTGGCGCTTTGGTTATTGATTACCAGAACCCGATTGACCTCTTGGTGCGCAATCAGTTTTCTTGTAAAGTGTGGGCACCCAAAACCGGCGATCTGTTGCTGAAAATTGAAGGCGGAAGCGGCCCCAAAGAAGTCTTTATTCCGGTTACTGAAACCAACAAATGGGTAGAATACACCGCCGATTTCAGCGATCAGGTTGGAAAAGGACACAAAAAACTTGTTTTCTTCTTTAACGCCAAGGTCAACGGCGAACCCGGCGATGTGTACTATTTCGACGACGTTAAACTGTCGGCACCCGCAGCGCTGCCGCCCCTTGAAACGTTTGAAAACGGCTTGAGCCTCGGCTGGCAACCACTCGATCAGAACGAGCCGATTCACGGCGTATTTACCGGCCCGACGCCCAACCCGGCTTCCGGGGGCATCAATGACTCGCCCAATGTGGGTTGTTACGCCAAGGGCAGCTCGGCTTTCTCTACCCTGCAGGCATTCTCCCTCAACAGCTTCGACCTGTCTGTGTATCCGCAGTTCGACCTCGACGTGCTCAGCCCTGCCAGCGGCGGCACCGTGACCATGCAACTCAACTCGGCCACCCAAGGCAACAAAGAAGCCGAAGCCACCATCAAAAATGCAGGCCAGTGGGAAACCCTGAGCTTCGACTTCTCTGCGTTTACGGCCATCACCGACTTCAGCGAGATACGCCTGATCTTCAACGCCGGTACCGCTGCACCTGGGCAATCGTGGTGCATCGACAACTTGCGCCAGTCCAAAACCACAGTGGATCCCTGCGACGGCGTCGTTCCGGTCACCACCATTATTGACGACTACGAGTGCCAGCGCAACTATACGTCCATATTCTATGGCGCTTCCGACCTCAAGGTGATCAACAACCCGAACCTGACGCCCGAAAACGGCTCGCTGAAAGTGGGTGAATACACCGACCCTGCGGGCGGAGGCACCGAATTTGCCGGCCTCGGCTTCGAATTCCCTGTGCCACCAGATTTGTCGATATACAACCACCTGCAGTTGCAAGTGTGGGCACCTACAGCCAACGTGCCTTTCCTGTTCAAGCTCGAAGGCGGGGGCACACCGGTGGAAATATTTGACACGCTGACAGAAGCCAACAAGTGGTACAAATTTGACGTCGACTTCAGCCAGGCCATTGGAACCACCAACACCAAACTGGTCATCTTCACCAACGTGCTCAGCCCAACTGGCGGTGGCACGTATCTGTTCGACAACATCCGCTGGGCGCGCGCCGGTTACAACGGTTGTGTGATCGACTACGAAACGCCGAACACCACCATTTCGAACTTTAAGTATTTTGCCAACGGCGCCCTCGAGGCCCAGGGCTATCAGTTTGAATTCATTGACAACCCCAATCCTTCGGGCATCAACACCAGCACCAAAGTGGGCAAGTTCGTTAGAGCAGGAGATGCTACCGTGTTTGCGGGCATGTACGCCGACTTAGAGGCACCATTAGACTGGAAAGGCAACAAAACCGTAAAGGCAAAAGTGCACATGGACCACATTGGCAATTTCGCCGTCAAATTAGAAGGCGATGCCATCAACGGTGCGTTTTCTGAATTGCCGGTTCCCAACACCAAAATCAATGCCTGGGAAGAATTGACGTACAATTTCGCAGCCGTACCCGACAACTCCGAGTTCAAACGCCTGACAGTATTCTTTGACCTCAACATTCCGGTCACCGGTTCAGATGTGACTTCGTATTTTGACGACATCGTGGTGGGCAACGGCGCTTGCGGCATTTCGGGCGTGTTCCAGCCGCTGCCGCTGGAGGCCATGACCGTTTCGCCAAACCCGGTATCCGACATCTTGCGTGTTGAAAACTTTGACGACGTTGTGCGCCTGGAGATTGTAAATACCCTGGGCCAACGCTCGGCTACACTGAACACCGGCGGCGATTTGTGGACAGAGGTAAGTGTAAGCCAGTTCCCGACAGGTGTGTACATGATCACCGGCTTTAACCGCAGCGGCAAACCAATCGGGTTCGCCAAGTTTATCAAACAATAGAAGGTTCATTTTCTACCATATCAGTGCCATCGGCAGGTTGGAGGTTGCTTTATGCAACCTCCATACCTGTTGTTTGGTTGGCGCTTGCCGGAAAATCTTGCTCCATGTTAAGAATCTTCATTTTATTCCTTTTTTTGCCGGTTTTTGCCAGCGGGTTTCAGGCGCCGCTTAAGACGCCTTACAGTACGGATGAGCTGCAACGCCGTACGTTTCTCTATTTTTGGGAACTGGCCGATGAGCAGTCGCAGGTGCCCGACCGGTGGCCAAACCTGGCGTTTTCCAGCATCGCTGCCACCGGATTCGGGCTCAGCAGCTACCTGGTGGGCGTAGAGCGCGGGTGGATCACCCGCGAACAGGCGGCCGAAAGGGTGCTCAAAACCCTCACGGTGCTCAAAAACCTGCCCCAGGGCGATGGCCGCGAAGGCATTGCCGGTTACCGGGGCTTTTATTACCATTTCCTTGACCATAAAAAGGCACACCGCTACAGAGATGTGGAGCTGTCGACCATTGACACCGCCCTGCTCCTGGCCGGCATCCTGTCTTGCCAAACGTATTTCGATCGAAACAACCCGACTGAAAAAGAGATTAGGGACATTGCAGACTTTATCTACGGCCGCGTAGAGTGGGACTGGATGCTCAACGCCAACCTGCGCGTGAGCATGGGCTGGAAACCCGAAAAAGGATTCCTCCAGGCCGAATGGTTTGGCTACACCGAGGCCATGATCCTGTACGTGCTGGCATTGGGCTCGCCGACGCACCCCGTGCCCACCTCCTCTTGGCATGCCTATACCCAAAACTACTACCGCGATACTTACATGGGACAAGACCACGTGCAGTTTGGGCCCTTGTTTGGCCATCAGTATAGCCACGTGTGGATCGATTTCCGGGGTATCCACGACACTTACAACCGACAAGCGGGTTTTGATTATTTTGAAAACAGCCGACGTGCTACTTTGGCCAACCACGCGTATTGCTTGCAGAATCCGGGCAATTTTAAAGGCTATTCGCCTAACATTTGGGGACTGACTGCCTGCGACGGGCCCGTGGACTGGTTGGCCAAAAACGACCCTCGGAAACGTTGTTCTGAAGGATGGGACAATTTTAGAGGCTACAGCGCCCGCGGTGCCGCATCGGACTACCAGGAAGACGACGGCACCATAGCGCCCACGGCTGCGGGCGGCTCTGTGCCGTTTGCTCCCGAAATTTGCCTGCCCGCCCTGGAAGCCATGTGGAATACTTATTACGACAGCCTCGTTGGCCCATACGGCTTTAAAGACGCATTTAACCCTTCTTTCACGGCTTGCGGCCAGCTTCCCAATGGCTGGTTCGACACCGATTACCTCGGCATAGATCAGGGGCCCATTTTGCTCATGCTGGAAAATTACCGCAGCGGACTGATCTGGAACATCATGAAAAAAAATCCGTACATCAGAAAAGGATTAAAACAAGCGGGTTTTTATGATGGCTGGATTGATCAACCCAGGAAAACTCACCCGGCTGTCAGTAATCCGCCCCACAATCCGCAAGTGCCCACCAATCCGTTGTTTTACTTCCAACGGGCCGTGTACAGAAAAGACACCCAAACCGCCTTGCCCTACCGCCTGCTGCTCCCCGCTGACGGCATGGCCACCAACCGCATTCCGGGGTATCACTTCAACGATAAAGAATGGGCACTGACCGACGGCGACGGCCAAAACCCGATTTCAGTGCCCTTGGTGATTTTTCTGCACGGCTCTGGCGAGCGCGGCTTCGACAACGAGGCCCAATTGCGCAATGGCGTGCAGGCTTTTGTGGAATCAGAACAGTTTCGCAAAAACCCTTGCGTCATTCTGGCACCCCAGTGCCCTAAAGACCAACGCTGGTCAGACGTGGACTGGGCCAAAGGAGGTGTGTTCCAGGAAAAACCAACCGTACCCATGCAGTTGCTCATAGAACTGATTGACAGCTTGCTCAAAATCGAGGGCAGAATCGACCGCAATCGCATATACGTCACTGGATTATCTATGGGCGGATTTGGCACGTTTGACCTCTTGTTTCGCAAACCCGAGTGGTTCGCCGCAGGCGCGCCTCTGTGTGGAGGGGGCGACCCGATGCAGGCGGAGCGCATCCGAAATGTACCGCTGTGGGTGTTTCACGGCACCCGCGACGAAGTAGTGCCCGTGCAGCAATCGCGTAACATGATTTTAGCCCTCAAAAACCTGAAGTCACCAGTGAAATACACCGAGTACAATACCCTGGGCCACGGTATTTGGCAAGAAACATACTACAACCCCGCATTAATGGAGTGGTTGTTTGCACAACACAAGTAAATCGGAGTCCTGATTTTTACATTGAAAAAAAACACATGAAAAAATTCAACACCATATTGTTTTTTACCGCTGGACTCCTGGTGCTAGGCGTCATGGCATTTCAAGTCAAGCCACGGGCCAAAGTGCCGTTTAAAACCATAGACCAGCGGGTGGACTCCGTGCTGGCGCTGATGACCTTGGAAGAAAAAATTGGTCAGCTCACGTTGTTCACCACCGACTGGGAATCTACCGGGCCTACCATTCGGGCAGGGTACCAGGAGGACATCCGCAAAGGGCGCTGCGGGGCATTGTTCAACAGCCATACCGCAGCGTTTACCCGCCAGTTGCAGCGCATAGCGGTGGAGGAGACGCGCCTGAAAATCCCGTTGATTTTTGGATACGATGTGATCCACGGGTACAAAACCATTTTCCCTATTCCGCTGGGCGAAGCAGCCAGCTGGGATTTAAAGGCCATGGAAACATCCGCTCAAGTGGCCGCCGCAGAAGCCGCAGCTTCCGGTTTACACTGGACGTTCGCGCCAATGGTCGATATTTGCCGCGACCCCCGCTGGGGCCGCGTGACCGAGGGGGCCGGAGAGGACACCTGGCTCGGGTGCCGCATCGCAGAGGCCAGGGTAAAGGGTTTTCAGGGCAAAGGCATTGGCAACACCGAGTCTGTGATGGCCTGCGTGAAACATTACGCTGCCTATGGGGCACCCGCTGCCGGACGTGATTACAACACGGTGGACATGAGCGAGCGCTTTTTCCGCGAATATTACCTGCCTCCTTACGAAGCTGCCGTGAAAGCTGGCGCGGCCACCGTGATGACTTCGTTTAACGACTACGACGGCGTACCGGCTTCCGGAAATCATTTTTTGCTCACCGACATCCTGCGCACAGAATGGGGCTTCAACGGTTTTGTCGTAACCGATTTTACCGCCATCAACGAAATGGTGGACCATGGCGTGGTGGCCGATGAAAAAGAAGCCGGAGAGCTCGCCCTGTATGCCGGGGTCGATATGGACATGCAAGGTGCTGTTTTTCAGCAGTATTTGAAAAAATCGCTCGACGAGGGCAAGGTCAGCATCAAACAAATTGACGACAGCGTGCGCCGCATCCTTCGCAAAAAATTTGAGCTGGGCCTGTTTGAAGACCCCTACAAGTTCTGCAACGAACAGCGGGAAAAACAAACTGTGCTGTCAACCGCTCACCGTGTTGCCGCCCGCGACGTGGCCCGCAAATCGGTGGTGCTCCTCAAAAACGACAAAAATACCCTGCCTTTATCCAAAACGGCCAATATTGCCGTTATTGGCCCTTTGGCCGACAACCAGCGGGAGCTGATCGGGAGCTGGAGCGGCGCGGGCAATTTTAATGATTGTGTAAGCCTGCTCAGTGGACTCCGCTCGGTGCACAAGGGCAAAATAACCCATGTGGCCGGCTGTACAGTGGAAGGCAACGACCAAAGCGGATTTGCCGAAGCGGTGAGCGCTGCCAAAGCAGCCGATGTGGTGGTGGTGGCGGTGGGCGAGTTGGCCTGGATGAGTGGAGAAGCGGCATCGCGCACCGACATTTCGGTGCCCGGCCCCCAGGAAGCCCTGGTAAAAGCGCTGGCCGCTACGGGCAAACCCGTGGTGGTGGTGCTGATGAGTGGCCGTCCGCTGGCCATTCCCCAACTGACTGCAAATGCCACCGCATTGCTGGAGGCCTGGTGGCTGGGCACCGAGGCTGGCAATGCACTGGCAGATGTGTTGTATGGTGACTACAACCCTTCAGGCAAGCTGCCCATCACATTCCCGCATTCGGTGGGTCAGGTGCCCATTTTTTACAACGAAAAAAATACCGGTCGGCCGTTTGATGCCCAGGATAAATACACCACCAAATACCTGGACGCGCCCAACACACCGCTGTTCCCGTTCGGTTTCGGCCTGAGCTA
>JBMOHO010000137.1:0-9592 GCA_049317805.1 Saprospiraceae bacterium | reverse complement strand
CCCCACCACGATGCCCTTTAGGTACGCTCCTTCCGGGTGAAACAGGCTCACAGGATGATCGGGCCCTTGCGTGAGGTGGTGCAGCACCCGCGCCGGCCTGCCAGCTTCCAACGCAGCCGCCACAATGGTGTTGTAAAACAAATCGCGATCCACTACCTGGGAGCAGGAAAAGGTAAACAGCAAGCCGCCAGGCGCCACGCGGTGGATGGCGGCAGCGTTGAGGCGTTTGTAGCCTTGCACGGCGTTGTGGCGCTTGTCCATGGTTTTGGCATATGCCGGCGGATCCACTACCACCACGTCGTAAGCCTGTTCGTTGTAATGAAGGAAGCGCAGCACATCTTCGGTGAAACCCTCGTGTTCGGCGCCTTCAGTGGCGCTCCACAGCGCGTGTTGGTTGGTCAGCTGCATGGCTTTGGCCGACACGTCCACTGAGTGCACCAGTCGCGCCCCGGCCTGCAGGGCATAGGCAGAAAAGCCGCCGGTGTAACAAAAAGCATTGAGCACCGATTTACCCGCAACATAACGCTGCAACAAAGCCCGGTTTTCGCGCTGATCCAGAAAAAACCCCGTTTTTTGGCCGGTTACCCAGTCCACCATAAACCGTACGCCGTTTTCCTGCACCGTAAATGGCGTCTCCGCTTGCCCCCAGAGGTAGTTGTTTTGCACCTCGGCAGCGTATTGATTGGGCAGACTTTCCACACTTTTATCGTACACGGCCGTCAAGTCCGCTCCGAGTACTTCGCACAACGCGCCGGCAATCAGTTCGCGTTGGCGGTGCATGCCGATGCTGTGGCATTGCATGACGGCCACAGTGCCATAAAGGTCTACAATCAAGCCCGAAAGGCCATCACCTTCGCCATGCACCAGCCGGAAGCAGTTGGTGTGCGTCGAACCCGCCAGTCCAAGCTGTTGACGCAAGCGCAGGGCGTTGCCCAGCTTCTCTACCCAAAAAGCCGGGGCCGCCAAATCGGCTGCCTCGAACGTCAACACCCGCACAGCAATGCTGCCGTAGTGATAATGCCCCGTACCCAGCAAAACACCTGCGCGGTCAAGCACCTCTACAATGTCTCCGTCGGCAGGTGCCCCTTCCAGGCGCGACACTGCACCCGAAAATACCCAGGGGTGAAACCGGCGCAACGGCAGATCTTTGCCCGGCTTTAAATAAACCTGAATGGCCATGTTTGTTGTTTAACCTCAAAAGTCCGTCCTTTTGAAAGATTTTGTGCTATCTTGTTCAATGAATACAGACTTTTACCAAAAAAAGACACACATTAAACTTCAAATGCATTCTACAGCCGTTTCTGCGTTCCGCCTGGCCAGCATCCTGCTGCTGCTCGGCACTTCCCTGTCTGCCCAAATTCCCAATGTGCGAATAGCCACCTCCAAAAAAGGCGCATCGCTGGGCCCCTGCGAACCCACCATTGCCATCAACCTGAAAAACACCCAAAACATGGCTGCCGGTGCCATCCTGGACCGTTATTACTGGAGCAACGACGGCGGAAAGTCGTGGAACAGCGACACCCTGCGCTCACCCCACGGCGTGTTTGGCGACCCCGTCATTGTGTCCGATTACATGGGTCATTTTTACTACGCACACCTCAGCGATCCCGAAAATGGCGGCTGGAGCAGCGCAAGGCTGCTCGACCGTATTGTGGTGCAAAAAAGCGAAGACGGCGGACAAACCTACTCCGACGGTGCCTTTGTGGGCCTTCGCCATCCGAAGGATCAGGACAAGCAGTGGCTCGCTGTGGCCCCCAAAACCAACGCGCTGTATTGCGCCTGGACGGAGTTTGACCTCTACAACAGCTTTAACGACACCGATCATAGCCGAATCCTCTTCGCCCAAAGCGCCGACGGTGCCCAAACCTGGAGCGATCCCATTCAACTGAATCAATTTGAGGGCGATTGCCTCGACGACGACATGACCACCGAGGGTGCCGTGCCCGCCGCCGGACCTAATGGTGAAATTTACGTGGCCTGGGCCTGGAACCAAAAAATCTGGTTTGACCGTTCCACAGATGGCGGCAAAACCTGGCTGGACAAGGACATCGTCATCGCCAAACAACCTGGCGGATGGACATTCGACATCCCCGGCATTCAACGCTGCAACGGCATGCCTGTATTGGTCTGCGACTTATCTGACGGCCCCAACAGGGGTACGCTGTACATCAATTGGGCCGACCAGCGACGCGGCAAGGACGACACCGACATTTGGCTGGCCAAAAGCGTCAACGGCGGAAAAACATGGAGCAAGCCCCTGCGCATCAACAATGACCCAAAAGGGAAACACCAGTTCCTGAGCTGGATCGCCGTTGACCAAAGCAATGGTTATCTGTATGTGGTGTTTTATGACCGACGTGACTACAACGACGAGCGAACCGATGTGTACCTTGCCGTGAGCCGAGACGGCGGCAAATCGTTTTCCAATGAGCGCATCAGCGAGACGCCGTTTGACCCCAGCCAATCAGTTTTTTTCGGCGATTACAACCACATCAGCGCGCACAACGGATCAGTAAGGCCCATATGGACGCGTCTGGAAAAAGGCATACTCAGCGTCTGGACCGCACTCTACGAAGAGGAATCAAATAAACAAATCCCCAAATAAACAAATCCAACCACTTTACAATGCCTTACTCTTCACCACTTTCCGGGTGTCGACCATGCCATCGCGGTTGCATTTAACAAAGTAGATACCGGGTTCTACATCGGGCAATTCAAAGCGGTAGGCACCTGCAGGCAATCGGCGGGAAGGGAGCAACAAAGCGACTGATCGGCCGCTTTCGTTCACCATCTCCAGTGCCACTTGGGCTGAGGCTTCGAGTTCCAACTCCAAAGTGGCCTTGCTCACATATGGGTTGGGAAACAGTTTTATGTCTAATTTTGTATGCCCAGAGCCGGAATACAGGTATTCTTCTACTTTTCGGTTAACCGGACTGTCATTTTGATCCGCATTGGCGCTTGGAAGCACGTCGCGCCAAAGCGCGGCCTGGCGAATGGCGTTTGTAAATATGCGGGTTGACGGCATTTCGTCGTAATAGTATTCAAAACCCAGGTAGTACACTTTACCCAAACCGGTTGCGCGGAAACCGAGAATACTCAACGGCGTTGAAAACAATGCGCTGGAGAGGGAATCTATATGGTATCCGTCGCGGTATGCAAAAACTGTGCGGTTTTGAACGCCACCCAACGAACTGTAACCAGGGTCATCAATACATATGGGGTATGCATAATTGGTCAGGTTAAAATCAACCGGAGTGCCGTCACATAAAACATCCGCATTGCTCAGTTCATGTACCGCCGGGTCCGGACAAAAATAAGCCGAGCGCACGGACACCAAACCGAGATGCCGCAAGACGGAAGCATCGTGTGAACCGGTAAGCAGTACGGTGCCGCCCGATTCGGCAAACCGCCGGAGTACGTTGCCGTAATGTTGTACCTGTTTGGATGAAACACGGGCAGAAGGATAAACCACCACCACCACCTGCCTGTCTTGCAGGGCCTGTTGCAAGGTCGCGCCGTCACCAGACCAAAAGTCGGCAACATCGGCCTCCGGAAAATTGTCCTGTACCATGGTGCGCAGCTTTTGTCCATAAACACTGTCATAAGACAACGCATGAAACATCAACACCCTTGGTGCCACTAAATAATCCGGAACAGCCTGTTCGTAGCGCATCAAACGGCTTGAACGCTGTGCCCCATCGGCAGAGTTTGCCGGAAATGCCCGAGGGGATCTTCCGAGGCTGCCATCGCCAAAAGAAAAACTCAGGGCTACAATACTCCAGCAAATCAGCACTAAACGGTATAAACGTTTCATCCGACCAGTTATAAAACAAACGAATTACGCTAATTGACCCTAAACGTCTAAAAGAATGGTTTAGTATGTTGGTCAATACAGGGCCGCAAAGATACTACAATGCATGTACTGCATGCGCAAAACAGGCATCCGTTCGCCCAAAATACTACAATTCGATCCGCGAAACTTTGTACGGCAACATGGCGCGCCAGGTGGGCCAGTCGTGTTTCATGTCGCCCCCCCAGATGTCTAATTCATGGGGAATCCCTTTGGCATGCAGGATACCCGAGAGGCGTCGGGAGGCGTCGGGGTCTTCATAATCGCCCGAACCGCTCAAGATGTGCAGATGGCGGGCGTTGCGCAGCAGATGCAAGTACGGCCCTTCCAGGTTGGGCAGGTAATGCGCAGGCGAATTGAAGTATACGTCTTCGTCAAAATGGCCTTTGGTGTAGGTAGTAAGGTCGTACACACCGGACATGGCGATGCTGCCGCGGAACAAGTCGGGCCGACGGAAGTACATGTTGATCGCGTGCAAAGCGCCCAAAGAGGCACCGGTGGTGATGATGGGCGTATCGTCGCTGCTGTGCATCCGGATGAAAGGAACCACCTCGTTTTCGACATACGCGTTGAACTGTTGGTGGCGAATAGACTTGTGCCGGGGATGCATTTGATTGTTCAGCCAGGCCTCTGAATTGATGCTGTTGATGGAGAACACCTTGACTTTCCCGGCGTCTATGGCGGGCTGGAGCACATCCAGCATTTGGAACCGTTCATATTCCAAAAAATCGGCTGCCGCAGTGGGCAGCAGCAGCAGGGCGAAACCGAAGTGACCATATACGGCAACCTCCATGTCTTTGTTCAGCCTCGGGCTGTACCATTGGTGTAATACTCTCCTCATAAGTTTGCAGGTAAAAGGTGGTAAATGGCTGGCAATTTAACACCGTCCATTCCACAAAAAAAAATTTCTGCCAAAAAGAACCTGACCGACGCGCTTATTCCTGCTCCCGAATGTCAATGGGTTCTTCGGCCATGGGTTTTACGTGCTCTGAAGCAAGCCCTTTGGCATTCTGCATTTCGAGCGTCAGGTCGTCGGTGCGGCTTGTCTCTAACCACAGGGATCCCGATTTGCGAAACACCTGCACATGCAGACCAAATTCCAGTTCAAACAGCCGCTCCACTTGCCAAGTGGGCATTTCGGGTTCTATAAACAATACGCCCGAATGCGGTTTGCTTTCAATGCTTCCCAGGACACGACTGGTGTCCTGGATGCGATCCTGAGCGACACTGCCCTGATAAGCATCGTGTTTATGGTTGAAAAACTCCAGTTTGAGGTAAGGGAAAGCGCTGTGAAAGGCTTCCTGCACATCGTGGATGGATTTGTCGACGAATAATTCAATTTTCATGGCTGAACGGTGTGTTGAAAAAACAAACAAAGGTTACGGCCGTTGGGCTGAAAAGCGATGATGGGGGTCAGCAGTGTAGTTGTTTTTGATCATGTACGCTGTAAGGTTGGCCGATGAAGAGGTGTTGCTGATCAAAAACTGAACAAGTATTTGATTTTGCTGACAAACAAATCAATGACCTCAATGCAAATCAGGGCGATGATGATCCATTCCAGGTTATTCGATTCGCGGTGCAGGTTCACTTCGCGGTACACGGCGAGGTTGTCTTCCACCACTTTAAATGTGAACTCCACTTCACGGAAGCGGGTTTGAATTTCCATGTTGCGCGCCAGGGCGCGGTGCACCGCGTTGAGGTACTCGTCGTCCCACACCAGATCGGGCGTATCAAAGATGAACAGGTTTTCGACGATGCGGTTTTTGTTGTTCAGGCTTCGGCCGATGAATTTAAGCATGTTTTTTCGGCCTATGGTGATGCGTCCTTCTTCGGCCAATTGTCCGGTGAGCACCCTGATTTCGCTCAACAGGGTTTGGCCGCGTTGGGAATAGAAGTCGAGCGCTACCGAGTGAGCCAGATTAAGCATGACTATTTCTATCACTTTTTCGTTCAGCACGGGCACCTGAAGGTTGTCAAAGTGCATTTCCAGATCCGATTTGGGCTTGTGTATCAGCTCAATGTCGTCGCGCAATTTTTCAGCAAGCGGGTTTTCACAAAAACTTTCGAGCAAAAGCAGATTCTTGCTGATGTCAACGTCCGACATGTTGGCGAACACCACTGCTCCATAATCGAAGAAACAGGCAAACTGGTCGTCGTCAACCCGGTAAAGCAAAACACTGGCATTTTCCACCAACATAAGACCAGAATAGGACTCCCTCAGGCGTTTGAGATTAATGGCTTCTCCGATGTGGTATGCGATGATCTTCATGTGAAAACAGTTGAGGCACAAAAATACAGCAAAAAAGCGCCTACCTTTGTCAGACCACTATACTGTAATTGATCCTTGTCTGCTTCTTTTATCGTTGATGTAGCTGTAAGTGTCGTGTTGGCACTAATCATGTTCGGGGTTGGATTAGCCATCACACCTGCCGACGTTGCTCAAACTTTTAGATATCCCAAGGTGTTCCTGTCGGCCCTGGCGGCACAAATGATCGGCTTGCCCATCATCGCAGCCCTGCTTCATCTGGTGACGCCCCTGTCCGACGAATTTAAAGTGGGCTTCATCATCCTGGCCGCCAGCCCGGGCGGTGCCACTTCCGGATTCCTGACCTACCTGTGGCGCGGCAATGTGGCGCTTTCGCTGTCCATTACTTCGGTAAACAGTTTTCTCACTTTATTTTCCATTCCCATTGTGGTCAACCTCGGCCTGATGATTTTTTTTGGCAGTTCCACCGACATTCATTTGCCGTTTTGGGATACGGTGGGGCATATTTTTTTAATCACGATCATTCCGGCGGGTTTAGGGGTGGTGGTTCGGCAACGGGCACCGGATTGGGCTGATCAGGTGGCACAGCCCGCCAAGTTCATCATGCTGGTGCTGTTGGCGCTGGTGTTTGTGTTCAAGGTGTTTGCCGGCGAGAGCCAGGGAGGCGCGGGACTCACCTGGGCCGATTTTGTGACCTTATCTCCTTTTGCTTTGATCCAAAACTTGCTTTGCCTGAGCTTCGGCTATTTTTTCCTGTTGTGGATTGGCGCGACCCACTCCTCACGGCTCACCGCCGCCATGGAAAGCGGTGTACAAAACACCACACTGGCATTTTTGATTGCCGGCAACCTGCTGAACAACGAGTCCATGGTGAAACCCGCACTGGTGTATTCCATGTTTTCCTTCTGGACTGCCTGCCTGTTTGCGTATTTCAGCAATAAAATTGTCTCACAGTAGCGCACATGGTATTCATTTTGCCCTCTGGGGCATATTGTTGCATGCCGGGCGCGCTACTTTTGCATCCGCCGTGTTTACGGTGCATAACATTCCAACAAACATTCAAACATGTTCGCAAAAACTACGGCACATACGCTGCTGGCCACATTGATCCTCCTCGCTACAAGCCTTCAGGGGCAAGATTTTAACTTCAAGTTGCAATCAAAACTCAATTTCCCGGGCCAAACCCTGGCCAACGTGTGCGGATATGCCCAGGACGGACGGGAGTATGCCCTGGTGGGCGGCTCTCAGGGACTCATCATAGTCGATGTCACCACGCCGGATACCCCAAAAGTCATCACCCAGATTCCGGGCCCCAATAACCTTTGGAAGGAAATCAAAACGTACAAAACGTTCTGCTACGTTACGACCGAGGGCGGCGGCGGTTTGCAGGTGGTAGACTTGAGTGCCTTGCCTTCTGATAACCTGACGTATTTCAACTACACGGGCGACGGCGCTATCCTCAACGCGCTGAATACCATACACGCCCTGCACGTAGACACCACGCTGGGCTTTTTGTACGCCTACGGCTCCAACCTGTTCAACGGCGGCGCGGTGGTGCTCGACATCCATACCGACCCATACAACCCTGTTTACGTGGGCAAATTTGACCAATTGGGGTATATACACGATGGATATGCGGACAACGACACCCTGTATGGCAGCCACATTTATACCGGCTTGTTGTCGATAGTCGACATGAAAGACAAACAAAATCCGGTGCTGCTGGGCACCATTCAAACGCCCGGCAAATTTACGCACAACTCCTGGTTGCTCATTGACCACAAAACCATTTTGACCACCGATGAAACAACGCCTTCATTTGTAACGGCTTATAACATTGAAGATCCTTCCGACATCCAGGAAACCGACCGCTTTTCGACCAATGACGGCTTTGGCTCCATCGGGCACAACACGCACATCCTGAATGACTGGGCCATCACCTCTTGGTATACCGACGGTGTTACCATTGCTGATGCGCACAAACCCGATAACATAGTCATCACTGGCTGGTATGACACGTGGAATGGTACGGGTGCCAATTTTAACGGCTGTTGGGGCACGTATCCGTTTTTCCCGTCCGGTACCGTTTTGGCCACCAATATTGAGCCGGCTGATTTATTCATCCTCACCCCCACATACACCCGCGCCTGCTATCTGGAGGGAAAAGTGCTTGACGGTTGCAGCGGATTGCCTTTGAGCGATGTGTCCATTGACGTGAATTCTACCGACCGCTGGATTGACACCCGTACCAACAACAAGGGCGTGTTTAAAACCGGCCAAACCCAGACGGGTAATTTTTCTGTTACCCTCAGCAAACCAGGTTATGTAGATACCGTGATCTCTGTGGCGCTCCAAACAGCCCAAACCGTGAACCTGAACGTGACGTTGAAGCCTGTTTCGGCTTTTACACTCAACGGCAAGGTGACGGATGCCATCACCAACCAGCCCATTTCCAACACGCCTCTGCTCCTTGGCAACAGCGCCAATGGTTTTTCAGCCCAAACAGACGCCGGCGGCAACTTTGGTATCAACTGTGTGCTTGGAGGCGCCTACAATGCCCTCGTGGGCGTTTGGGGGTATTTGCCCACAACGGTTGACGTCAACAGCAACGACCTCAACAACATTGCACTGGAAACAGGTTATTACGATGATTTTGGCTTAGACCTTGGCTGGACAACGACGGCTTCCGCTTCCGCCGGTTTCTGGACCCGGGGGGTACCCAATGGAACTACCTTTCAGAGCGAGAGCGCCAATCCGGGTGTAGACATTGACTCCGACGGCAACGACAAATGTTTTGTAACGGGCAATGGCGGCGGAACTGCCGGGGCCGACGACGTAGACAATGGCATCGTGACCCTCACCACGCCGCCCATGAAGCTGGCTTTGTACGAAGACGCCGTGCTCAGTTTCCAGTACTGGTTTTTCAACGCCGGCGGATCTGGCAGTCCAGACGATTCCCTTGAAGTACGCGTGAGCAATGGCGTTCAAACGGTCACCATTTTTACAGAAAAAACATCTGCCAGCGCCTGGCGCAGCAGCGGCGACATCCGCCTCAAAGACTTCATCGCGTTTACCAACGATGTGCGCGTCCATTTCATCACAGGCGACAACCAACAGACGGGCCACATTGTAGAAGCCGGTATCGACGGTTTTCAGGTTGTTCCCGAAGGATTGATGGTAGATGTCGGCGAACCTGATCCGTCTTCATCCATGCAGGTTTGGCCCAACCCCAGCAAGGGCGCATTTCAGTTGCGGATACCAAATAGTCGGCCCGACGCCCAATTGCGCGTACACAACGCCCTGGGGCAACCCGTATGGATGCATACCGGCCCCGTGACTGCTCAAGACAAATTGGTGCTGGGCCACAACTGGCCGGCGGGTGTGTACTGGTTGACTTTGGAAACACAAGCCCAGGTGTTGGAAACGGTTAAATTGGTGAAACAATAACGGGATTACGGTAGGGGCGCCCCTTGTGG
>JBMOHO010000136.1:0-9719 GCA_049317805.1 Saprospiraceae bacterium | reverse complement strand
ACTCACCCTACGGCATGTGCCCGCACTGCAAGGGCCTGGGCGAAGTACACGAGGTTGACATGAAACGGGTGATTCCCGACGCGGCCAGGAGCATCAATGACATGGCCATTGTGCCCCTCGGCGAAGTGCGCGACAACTATACCTTCAAACAATTGCGCGCCATCGCCAAAAAGTATAAATTTTCGTTTTCCACCCCGGTACAAGACATTCCGAAGGAAGCCCTTGCCGTAATCCTGCACGGTGGCGATGAATCGTTTAAGGTCGATTTAGGGTACTCGGACGGTGAAGATTTCAGCTATAACCTTGCTAATGAAGGCATTGTTAACATGCTTCAGCGCTGGTACGGCGACTCTACCAGCGAAAAAGTGCGCCAATGGGCCGAGGATTTTATGACCGTAGGCCCCTGCCCCGAATGCCACGGCGCCCGCCTGAAAAAAGAGAGCCTCTGGTTTAAAATCGCCGCCCGAAACATTTCCGAATTATCGGATTTGGACCTCACTTCCCTCGCCGCCTTGCTGGAACATGTAGAAACGGACATGAGTGAGCGCCAACGCGCCATCGCCCGCGACGTGTTGAAGGAGATTCGCTTTCGACTGCGCTTTCTGCTTCAGGTTGGCTTGGATTACCTGTCGCTCAACCGGCCCGCCCGCACCCTGTCTGGCGGCGAGAGCCAACGCATCCGTTTGGCCACGCAAATCGGCTCCCAACTCACCGGCATCACCTATATCCTCGACGAACCCAGCATCGGTCTGCATCAACGCGACAACCAGCGTCTCATCGTGGCCCTCAAGGAACTGCGCAACATCGGCAACACGGTGCTGGTGGTGGAGCACGACCGCGACATCATGCTGGAATCGGACTACCTCATCGACCTGGGGCCCGGTGCCGGCAAACACGGCGGCGAAATAGTCGACGAGGGTACGCCCGCCGTATTCATGCAAAAACGCAGCATCACCAGCGATTACTTAGCCGGCCGCAGCAAACTTGAACTGCCCAAAGCGCGCCGAGTGGGCAACAACCTGTCGCTGGTGCTCAGTGGTGCTAGCGGACACAACCTTAAAAATGTGACCCTCACCCTGCCGCTGGGCGCTTTTGTGTGCGTCACTGGCGTGAGCGGCAGCGGAAAATCGAGCCTCATCAACGAGACGCTATACCCCATACTCCAAAACCATTTTTACAAAAGCCTGAAACGCCCCCTTCCCTACGAACGGATTGAAGGGCTGGAGCACCTGGATAAAGTCATAGAAATAGACCAAAGTCCCATCGGGCGCACCCCGCGCTCCAATCCGGCCACGTATACCAATGTATTTGCCGATATCCGCAAGCTCTTTTCCGAAACGCCAGAGGCCAAAATCAGAGGCTACAAACCCGGGCGTTTTTCGTTTAACGTAAAAGGTGGGCGCTGCGACGTGTGCGAGGGCGGTGGCATGCGCGTGATCGAAATGAATTTTTTGCCCGATGTGGCGGTGCCTTGCGAGCGTTGTCTCGGTCGCCGGTACAACCGCGAAACGCTTGAAGTGCTCTACAAAGGCAAAAGCATCAGCGACGTGCTGGACATGACCATCCGCGAAGCCGTAGCGTTTTTTGAACCCATTCCGTCCATTTTCCGCCGGGTAAAAACCCTGCAGGACGTCGGCCTTGGCTACATCACCCTGGGCCAGCAGGCCACTACCCTCAGCGGAGGGGAGGCCCAACGCGTCAAGTTGGCCGAAGAATTATCCAAAAAAGACACCGGACGCACCATTTATATACTCGACGAACCCACTACCGGCCTGCATTTCGAAGACATCCGCCAACTCCTGTTTGTGCTCAACCGCCTGGTAGACAAAGGCAACACCGTGGTGGTGATTGAACACAACCTTGACGTGATCAAAATGGCCGATCACATTGTGGACATTGGACCTGAAGGCGGTCATCGGGGAGGCCAGATTGTGTGCGCTGGCACGCCAGAACAGGTGGCTAAGGTGAAAACCAGCTGGACCGGTCAGTTTTTGGTGGCAGAGCTGAAGTAATCTAACCTAAGGCAGGTTGCACTATTTGAAAAAGCCCTGAAGGGTTTGTAAATTTATTTGTTCATCAAAAATAGCCGCTACCGGTATGGTAAACCCGGGAATGGCGATGCTGACAAGCTCTTCGCCGGACGAAAATTTTCCGTAAGGAATGTATGCACGATCCGTCTCGATCAGCAGGCCATACTGTTCCACGATCTGTTTTTGGGCGTCAATGATCCAATATTCCCGCACGCCATGTTGGGCATAATCCTGAAATTTGATGGTGCGATCCATTTTAGCGGTGCGCCGCGACAGGATTTCCACCACAAAATCCGGTGCCGGATGCAGCATGGTGTCGTTATCAAACAATTGCGCTTTTTCATTGGACCAGAAACAGATGTCCGGCTCGTAATCGTTGCGGCTTAGGGACACCATAGCTTTTTCATGGCCAGCTTCACCCAAATGGTTTAATGCAACAAAAACATTAATCAATTGAAACAGGTGGTCGGAGGCTTTTCTATGCCGTCTTTTAACCGGTGAATGCAGCAAGACTTCGCCGTTGATGAATTCTGCTTTCACCTCTTCGGTGACCCATTCCCGAAATTCTACCCGACGGCGTTGTTCATCCGTCATTGCAGCCACTGCCGCCTCAATGATGCCGGGGGCATTGGGATCATTCATGACTGCTGCGAGTAAATCTGTCATTTTGATGCATGTTTACGTTATATGGATGAAGCAGTTTAATAGTCGATCAAACCCTTCGGCTTTAATACTACATGAAAAAGCCCTGAAGTGTTTGTAAATTTATTTGTTCATCAAAAATAGCCGCTACCGGTATCGTAAACCCGGAAATGGCTATGCTGGCAATGTCTTCACCAGGCGAAAATTTACCGTAGGGAATGTAGGCGCGATCCGTTTCGACCAAAAGGCCGTATTGCTCCACGATTTGTTTTTGGGCATCAATGATCCAGTATTCGCGCACACCATGCTGGGCATAATCCTGAAATTTGATGGTACGATCCATTTTAGCGGTGCGCCGCGACAGGATTTCCACCACAAAGTCCGGGGCAGGATGCAACATGGTGTCGTCATCAAACAATGCTGCTTTTTCATTGGACCAGAAACAAATGTCCGGCTCATAATCGTTTCGGCTTAAGGATACCATGGCTTTTTCATGGCCTGTTGCGCCTAATTTGTGCATATCGACATAAACACTCAAGATGCGAAATAAGTGCGAAGAGGCCACAAGGTGCCGTCTTTTTACAGGAGAATGCAACATGATTTCGCCATTGATGAATTCAGCTTTCACCTCTTCGGTGACCCATTCCCGAAATTCCTGCCGACGACGTTGTTCATCCGTCATCGCGGCCACTGCTGCCTCAATGATGCGGGGGGCATTGGGATCCCTCATAACTGCTGCGAGTAAATCTGTCATTTTGATGCATGTTTTACGTTACAAAGTTAACGTAATTTTATGATCAAGCAAGCCCGCTTTACCTTACAGACTGAATCGCGGCTTTCAATACCTCTGCGGAGTGCAAAAAGCGCTTCAACTCCGAATCGTCCATGTCCACTTCAAGCACCTCGGTAGCGCCCTCGGCAGACATGAGTGTGGGCAACGAAAGGGCCACGTCCTGAAGCCCATACGGTCCGGATATGACGGTGGACACCGACACGATCCGCCTTTCGCCGCGCAACAACCATTTCAGCAAGTTGGCGGTAACCAGCCCGATGGCGTGGTTGGTGGCACCTTTGCGCCGGATGATTTCGTACGCTGCGGTGCGCACTTCTTCGCCGATTTCGGACTCAAAGTCCGGGTGCCATCCTTTCCACTCCCGTAGCCGTATGCCTCCGATCATGGCGCGCGACCACAGCACCACCTCGGAATCGCCATGCTCGCCCACCACCTGGGCGTGGATGCTTTGCGGTTCCAGATTGAGTTTTGTGCCGATCATGGAGCGCAACCGGGTGGTATCCAGCAGGGTACCGGTGCCGATGACGCGTTGCGGGGGCAAGCCTGTAAATTGCTGGTAGAAGTACGTGAGCACGTCTACCGGATTGGCTACCACCACCAGCATGCCTTTGTAGCCCCGGAGCTGTTCAGACAAACCACGGGCGATGTCTATGTTGCTTTTGAGCAGGTCGAGCCGCGATTCATTGGGTTTGCCCCCGCGCCCGGCGGTGATGACGATGGCGTCGCAGTCCAGCATGTCTTCCACTGCGGCAGCGCGTACTTCGGCAGAGGGGTAAAAAAACGATCCCTGGTTCAGGTCCATCGCTTCGCCTTCGGCGATGCCTTCTCGGACGTCGTTGAGCAGCAGCGAACGGCAGATGCCCTCGTGCAAGGTAGAAATGGCAATGCTGGCACCCACCCAGCCCATGCCGATGATGCCAATGGTATTGGTTTTCATGATTTGTGTTGAGATGAATTGAAGTTATTTTTTCGCGGCATTCCATGCCTTATCCCATTCCGCGTCGCCATCGTATCGCCATTTTCCCTGCATTTTTTTATTGTCGGCAGAGATCAAAAAGTAGCCATCACCCCGTTGATTTTTTTCGGCAGCGCCGTAAGGCTGACCGGGTTCTACCCGTTCCCACCATTGAAAAAGGATTCGGTCTTTTTCAATAATACCGGCTATTTGGCCTTGATCATGGTCGTATGTGCCCGTAATGCGAGCGCCATTTTGCACGAGTTGCATATTGCCCCACTCGGGAGAGGCCCAGGTTCCAGACAAACTCAGGTCGGCATGAAACGAGTTCCCTGTCGGATTTTTCAAGATCCGCTGCGCTGCTTCTCTGCTTTCCAGGGCTTTTGTTTCGGCTCCCATTTTTGTATAGGCAAAATCCAGGTTTTGGTATACGGTTGCCAGCGGCGCTTCTGCTACCACCCGCTCAAATTGCGTGGCGGCTTCCGGATATGCTTTTTTTTGCATGGCGGAAAGGCCTTCTGACAACCATGATTCGAGTTCGGACTGTTTGTTTTCGACGCTTTCGCGAAAAACGGGGTTTTGTGCGCTGCGCGTTTTAATTTCAGACATGATGTCTTTCAAAGAAGCGACGGTGGCTTGCTGGCGGGTATCCATGGCATTGAACGCCCAAATGCCCCCTGCCAGCAGCAGCAAAATGCCCATGCCCAACCCCAAAAACTGGAGATAACCCAGCCCGGCGATGGTTTTCCGGTGGATGGTGTTGCCCGAACCCATGATGACATCCTGGCCCGCTTGCACCTGAATGGTGTTTCCGCTCATGTGGGTCACATTTTGCCCTTGAATATGGGTTGTAGATGATTGGTTCAGCAGCGTTTTTTGGAGTCCATCCAGCACGGCTGTGGGTGCAGAGGTGCCGGTTTCCATTTCGTGGATCAGGCCCAACAGGCCGGCATGCACACGGTTGCGCACCCGTTCGGCTTCGTCGTAGGCAATGAGGCCGCGCAGGACCTGTTGTTCATTGTTGGCCCAGGTGGCATGCAGGAGCGCCACTGCTTGCTGCCAAACCGGGCTTTGGGTTTTTGACCACTCGGAGAGTTGTTGCAGGGCTTCAGGGGTTCGGGCCGAGGTGAGCAGGTTGCGGATGTCTGTGAAGATGTTCATTTGGAACAAGTATGATTCGATGTTTATCTTAATTTTTGTACACCACTCCAGCCTTCATGACCCACTGTACTTTTTGCATCACCCCGATATCTTTCAGGGGGTCTCCTTCCACAGCAATGATGTCGGCCCGCTTGCCGGGTGCCAGGCTGCCGGTGGTTTCCTGAATCCGCAGCATTTCTGCAGCGTGTATGGTAGCTGCTTTCAGGATGGCGTCGTTTGGCATGCCTGCTCGCGACAAGAATCCGAACTCCAGCGCGTTGAGGCCGTGGGGGAACACGCCGGCATCGGTGCCAAAGGCGATGCGCACGCCCTTGCGGTAAGCTCGGCCCGCAGTTTCTTCTATTTTGGGGCCAATACCCAGGGCTTTGTCGCGCACCATGTCCGGAAAAAAACCTTTGGCGTACTGGGCGCTGTCGCTCACCGCCCAGCCGGCTGTGAGGGTAGGCACGTACCAGGTGCCGTTTTTGACCATGGCGCTGATGGTTTCGTCGCTCATAAACGTACCGTGTTCAATGCTGCGCACGCCCGCATGGGAGGCTCGGCGAATGCCCTCGTCGCCATGCGCATGGGCGGCCACATCTACGCCAAGGTCGCGAGCGGTGCGCACGACGGCCTGTAGCTCGTCCTCCGCGTAGTGCGGCAGCTTGCCGTCGCGGGCCAGGCTGAGCACGCCGCCGGTAGCGGCCACCTTGATGCAATCGGCCCCGCGTTGCACCTGTTCGCGCACCGCTTTGCGGCATTCGTCAGGGCCATCGGCTACGCCCCCTGCGGGCAAGGGCGGGTCAAACAAGTCTTCGCGGGCACCATTGGTAGGGTCGCCATGGCCGCCGGTGATGCTGATCATTTTGCCGGCGCAGATGATGTGCGGCCCTTGCACCAGCCCCTGGTTGATGGCGTTGCGCAAGGCGAGGTTGACGCCCGTGCCGCCCAGGTCGCGTACGGTGGTGAAGCCGGCGAGCAGCGTTTTTTGGGCATACCCGGTGGCGCGGAACGCAATGTCGGCCGGGTTGAGCGTATATTTTTCGGTGTACGATTGGCGGCTTTGTTCCGTTTCCAAATGTACGTGGCAGTCAATAAGCCCGGGCAACACGGTTTTGTTTGTCAAATTGACAGTGGTAGCGCCTTCTGGCGCTTTGGCATACCCTTTTTCGATGCGTGTGATCCAGCCTTTCTCCACCACCAGGGTGGCTTGTTCTACAGGTGCATCGCCGTTCATGGTGAGCAACCTGCCGCAATGGAGGTAAGTTGTTTGGGCGGTTAATGCGGCCACCTGCAGGGTACAAACAAGGGCAATCAACAACAATCTTTTCATGTGCTAAAAGTAGAAGTTTTTTTTCGACTGGTCCGATCAGTTTATGCGCAACACCACAATGCCCGACTGATCCTTGTTTCCAAGCACATACTCCGCCAGGGGTTTATCCGACACCACCACTTTGCCTGCGCGCGACGAGGCATGCAGCAGGTAGGCCCGGTTGTGTTGAAACAGCACAAATCCCTGGTGGGTCACGTCTAATTGAGCGTGCGTGGCGGTAGTGGCTACGATGTCGCCCGGCAAAAGCAAGTGTTCCATGGCCGCAATATCAGCCTTTGGCACGTAAAACCAATCATGTGCACCGATTCGGGCTTCTGCTGCTTTTACGGCTTCCATGGTGCCCGGTTCGGACAGTCGAGGGTATTTAGCGGCGTTGTGGCTCATATACGACACGTTTTTCCGATACGGCAGGCCACCCAGCGAGCGGGTCACATCGTGCACAATGCCTGCCGCTTCGGCCTGCAGCGCCCATTCGAAGAAATAATGAATGCGCGAACCATAACCATCAATGCGGCCGTCGCGGTAGCGCAGTGCCTGCAAGTGGCTCGTCCAGGGGCGGCCAGAGCTTTGGGCCAGAGCCAATGCCAGGCTTTGCTCCACAAACGTCCAGCAATCCATGGCCTGCCGGTTATCTACCAGTCTTTCCGGTCCCGGTTGTTCCAGCGTACCGTGTACGTACGGCACACCCACGAAGGTCAGGGCTGCTTCCAGCGCGCTTTCCGCCGTTTGAGCGCATGATATAATAGGCATGCACCACGCAAACAGCATATAAAAAGGGCGAAAAACGTTTTTTTTCATAACAAATTCATAACAACACCTTATGAAAGAAAAAGATACCCGAAATTTACAAAATAAAATCAACATTCACCCTAAAATGGTAACGCTATGGTATTTTCTTTTTTTTCCCGCATGTGCATGAGCCTTTTGTTGCTGGTTGGACTGCATTTGCCTGCCTTTGCACAGATAGACCGAAACACGCCTGCCGACGAACCTTACCCCGTGGTGGTGGAGCCTGCCGGCATGAATTCGTTGTACATCGGCATTGATAATCCGCTCCAGATCCTGGTTGAGGGCATCCGTGCCGAAGACCTGAAGGTGGCCCTCTCCAACGACGGCACCATCACCCACATCGAAGCCAACCGCTACACGGCCGTGGTCACCAAACCAGGCACTACTTACCTTGAAGTATATTACCGAAACATGCTCATCGGCAAACGCACCTACCGCATCAAACGCATTCCGGATCCCACGCCCATGGTAAACGGTTTTAAAGGCGGCGAGGTGAATGTGGATGAACTGCTGAATGACCACGTGGTGCGGGCAGTACTCGAAAAATACGAAGGCGAAGGTGTGTGTGCGGTTCAGGGATACACGGCGACCGTTTTGCCGCCCGACAGCGATCCGGTTACATTCAATGTGCCAGGTGAAACCATTCCGCAAGAAGTGCTGGATATGATCCGATCAAGCCCGGCCGGTGCCAGAACATCATTTTTTGTGGATGACATTAAGGTGAAATGCCCCGGCGATTCGGCTGCCCGCAACATCGGTGCCATGGCGTTTAAAGTGTTGAATTAGAAACGTTTGCATGAAAAAATACCTGCTTGTTTCTCTGTGGGCCATCGGATGGATGTGCATCTGTCCGATGCCTACGCTTTGTGCGCAAACGGATACCCTCGCCGGAAGTAGAACCACCACTACCCCAAGCGTGGCATTCAAAACCCTGATGGAGCACCGATCCTTGAAACACTTGCTGCCGGAAGTTGGACGCGACAGCGCCTGCCAGATTTACGGGTACGCCGTTTCAGTCATCGAATCGGGAAAGGATACGGTGGCGTATGCGGTTAAAAACGACCGTTTCCCAACGTCCTTTTTGGGGCAATTGAACGAGCTGCCGAGCAAAAAGTCGGTTCAACTGCTGTTCAGCAACATCGTGGCGCGTTGTCCGCACGACGAAGGCGCTCAGGAAATGGCCGACATGCTTTTTGAATTTACTGGCGCAAACTATAAGGCGCAAATAGACGGCGACGAGCGCGACGGCGAACCCTATCCGCTGGTCATCAGTTCTCCCGGCGTCATTCGATTGTGGCCCCCAGGGATCATGTCGCATTTTGCCGTCCTGGCCGAAGACATTCCGGCGGGCGAAATCCAGATTTTGCTTACCAACGACGGCAAAGTAACCAACCTGGGCGGAAACCGCTATGCGGCTATTGCATCAAGGCCTGGCGATGCGTATTTGGAGTTTTATTACCACGACCTGCTCATTGGCAAACAGCGTTGCAAGGTGCTGGCCACATTTGTGGATGGGGCAGCCTACAAAGACGTATTCACCGCATTTGCCCTCACCAAGGATTCACTGTTGCAAAACCCGTCCGTTCAGGCATGGGTCAAGGCCCTTTTGCCCAACGAGGAGTGCATCGTGCATCAATACAACGCCACCTTATTGCCCATGAACAAGGACTATGCCATCACCGAGGTGGCCTCCGGCTTATTGGATGCAGACATTGTGGCCCAAATAAAGTCCATCGCCCCTGGTAAAAGCGCTGTGCTTTACCTCGACCGCATCAAGGTGGTTTACAAGCCTTTTTCGGAAACGTACCACTTCGAACTGGGTGGCGTGGCCATAAAAATACTGAACTGACAAAAAAACCGACGCCTTTCCCTAAAACAGGGTATATTTGTCCTTCGTTTTAATCCCAGTGCACCGCCGGTTGCCCGTAAACTAAACCGCGTTACCCCCCATGTTGCATTTTCGACTCCTCATCGTTGCCCTCACCGTATCGGCAACCGCCCTCCAGGCACAGGATTTTCGCGTTCAGGCTGCCGCGT
>JBMOHO010000135.1:0-9766 GCA_049317805.1 Saprospiraceae bacterium | reverse complement strand
GGAATACGGAATACGGAATACGGAATACGGAATACGGAATACGGAATACGGAATAGGCGGAATACGGAATGCGGAATGCGGAATTTGCTCATCCTTTCGGATTTTATGCATCATTCATGAGAATGTAGCAAAAAAAACAGAGGGAATGTACAAATTCCGCATTCCGTATTCCGCATTCCGTATTCTATCTATTCCGCATTCATCAATCTGGCTACATATTTCCCGATCACATCAAACTCGATGTTGACCTTTGATCCGGGTTGCAGGTGTTTGAAATTGGTGTGTTCCCAGGTGTAGGGGATGATGGCCACCGAAAAGCGGTTGGCACGGGGTTCCACGACGGTGAGGCTCACGCCATTGAGGCACACTGAGCCTTTGTTGACCAGCACGTGGCGGGTATCGGGCGGGTACTCAAAGTCGAAGCGCCAGGAGCCGCCGGTTTCGGTCACGGCGGTGCACTCGGCTACGGCGTCCACGTGGCCTTGCACGAGGTGGCCGTCGAGCCGGTCGCCGAGTTTCATGCTGCGTTCCAGGTTGACGAGCGCGCCGGGGTGCCAGTCGCCGAGGTTGGTGCGTGCCAGGGTTTCCGCTACTGCGGTGACGGTGTGGGTTCCATCGGCCAGGGCCACTACGGTGAGGCATACCCCGTCGTGGCTCAGGCTCTGGTCTATTTTCAGTTCGTGCGCCAGGGCGCTTTCTACGGTGATGTGGACGTTGTCCTGGTCGGGTGTGAGGGCGAGGATTTTGCCTGTGGTTTCGATGATGCCGGTGAACATGGAGGAGTTGAAGAGGGGAGGGGTTGAGGGGTTGAGGAAAATTTGATTGCTATTTTGAGTATTAATTTTTATTATTTGAGCTATGAGGTTTGTTAACCAGCATATAAACCCCTAGTCATTGCTTCTCTTTTTGCTGTGAAGACAAGTGCTGCTTTTATGGCGTCTTTTGTTAATTCGGGAAAGTCTTCCGTAATGTCATCAAATGACATATCAGATGAAAGCCATGTTAAAATGTCTTCAACGGTAATTCTTGTGCCCTTAATCGTCGGTTTCCCAAAACGCATGTCCGGGTCAATAACAATCACATGCTCCCATTTTTCCATTCGACAATTTTTTTACAAAGTTAAAGAAATACTACAGAGATACAGCATTCAACATGATTTTGTTCATCCTGTGAAGGCTTAGATGAAACATTGCCCTATCTTAGCCTTCTAATTCTGCTTGGTATGTATCCACGCGGTCACGAAACAGACGCATGCCCAATTTCCACCACACCTCCTTCAACCCCAACCTGCGGCCTGCACCGGTAGCCGTTCCGCTCGTGCAGCGCCTGCGCTACCCCGCCGGTTTGCCGCCCTACCTCGGCGGCCCGTATCCGGGCATGTACGTCACCCAGCCCTGGACCATCCGCCAGTACGCCGGTTTCAGCACCGCCGAAGCCAGCAACGCCTTTTACCGCCGCAACCTCGCAGCAGGCCAAAAGGGCCTCAGCGTGGCATTTGACCTGGCTACCCACCGAGGATACGACTCTGACCATCCCCGCGTGCAAGGCGACGTGGGCAAGGCAGGCGTAGCCATCGACACGGTGGAGGACATGAAAATCCTGTTTGACCAAATTCCGCTGCACGACATGTCGGTGTCCATGACCATGAACGGCGCCGTGCTGCCCATCATGGCCTTTTTCATCGTAGCCGCCGAAGAACAGGGTGTGAGCCCCGACCAACTCTCCGGCACCATCCAGAACGACATCCTCAAAGAGTTCATGGTGCGCAACACATACATATACCCGCCCGCGCCCAGCATGCACATCATCGGCGACATTTTTTCGTACTGCGCCCGACACATGCCCCGTTTCCATTTCGGGCTACCACATGCACGAGGCCGGCGCGCCCGCAGAACTGGAACTGGCTTACACGCTGGCCGACGGCCTGGAGTACATCCGCACGGGCTTGAAAGCCGGTTTGGACATCGACGATTTTGCGCCCCGCCTCTCGTTTTTCTGGGGCATCGGCATGCAGCATTTTCAGGAAATCGCCAAAATGCGCGCCGGTCGGCTGCTGTGGGCCAAATTGGTGAAACAATTCCACCCCAAAAGCGACAAAAGCCTGCCCCTGCGCACACACTGCCAAACCAGCGGCTGGTCGCTCACCGAACAAGACCCGTTCAACAACGTGGCCCGAACCACCATAGAGGCCATGGCGGCAGTGTTGGGCGGCACCCAAAGCCTGCACACCAACTCCTTCGACGAGGCCATTGCCCTCCCGACCGATTTTTCTGCCAAAATTGCCCGCGACACCCAGTTGTTCATCCAAAAAGAGAGCGGCGTGTGCCAGGCCATCGACCCCTGGGCCGGCAGCTACCACGTGGAAACCCTCACCAATGCACTGGTGGAAAAAGCCTGGACGCTCATCGAAGAAGTGGAAGCCCTTGGCGGCATGGCCAAAGCCATAGAAGAAGGCCTGCCCAAACTGCGGATAGAAGAGGCCGCCGCCCGCAAACAAGCCCGCATCGATAGCGGCGAGGAACGCATCGTGGGCGTCAATATTTTTCAGGTGTCCGACGCCGAACGGTTCGAAATCCTGGAGGTGGACAACAGCGCCGTCCGCGAATCGCAAATACAACGCCTGCAAACCGTTAAGGCCAGTCGAGACGAAACAACCGTGCAAGAGCACCTGCTCGCCTTGTCCGAATGCGCCCGTACCGGCCAGGGCAACCTGCTCGAACTGGCCGTAGCGTGCGCCCGTGCGCGCGCCACATTGGGCGAAATATCACTGGCCATGGAAAATTCCTTTGGGCGTTTTGCAGCCACCACCCGCACAGTATCCGGGGTATACGCCGGAGAAATGAAAGACAACCAGGCGTTTGACGCTGCCCGCGCCTTGTCTGACCAGTTTGCCGAAAGTGAAGGCCGACGCCCGCGCATCATGGTGGCCAAATTGGGCCAGGACGGGCACGACCGCGGTGCCAAAGTCATCGCCACCGCTTTTGCCGACCTCGGTTTTGATGTTGACATAGGCCCCCTATTCCAAACACCCGAAGAGGCGGCCCGCCAGGCGGTGGAAAACGATGTACACATCCTTGGCATTTCTTCCCTGGCGGCAGGGCACAAAACCCTGGTGCCCCAAACGGTGCAAGCGCTCAAAACGCTCGGCCGAGACGACATTCTGGTGGTGGTGGGAGGTGTGATTCCGCAACAGGATTATGATTTCCTTTACGGTGCCGGTGCCACAGCAGTATTTGGGCCCGGCACAGTAGTGGCCAAAGCGGCGGTGCAGCTGCTGGAGCTTTTGCAGACCTGACACGTCGAAGCGATAAATCAAAAACCCGTTAGTCCAAAAGGACTAACGGGTTTTTGGTTTATCGCTTCGACGTGTCAGGTCTGTTCGCAAGCTGCCCGCAAGCCGCATCAATATCCTTCCCCCGGCTCCGCCGCACCGTCACCGTCACGTCGCGTTCAGACAAGTAAGCCGCAAAGGCATTCAGGCGTTCCTCCCCCGATTCGGTAAACGGCGCACCGTCTATCGGATTGTACTCAATGATGTTGACCCGCACGGGAAACTGTCCGCGACAAAGCTGCACCAGGCGTTTGGCGTCTTCCGCCGAATCATTAAACCCTTCAAAAGCAATGTATTCGTAGGAGATGCGGTTGTGTGTTTTCCGGTAAAAATACTCCAGCGCGGCCATCAAGGCATCCAGGTTGTTGCTCTCATTGATGGGCATGATCTGGTTGCGCTTTTGGTCATCGGCTGCGTGCAGGCTGAGGGCCAGGTTGGAGCGGTAGCCGTCGTCGGCCAGTTTGACAATCATTTTGGCGATGCCGGCCGTGCTGATGGTCAATCGGCGAGCGCCCATGCCCAGCCCAAGCGGCTCGGGGGCCGACAGGCGCGCCACACTCTCCATCGTATGGGCGTAGTTGAGCAAGGGTTCGCCCATGCCCATGTACACCACGTTGGTGATCGACTTTCCGAAGGCCTCCAGGCATTGCCGATTGATGCCGGCCACTTGATCCACAATTTCGTAGGCCTCCAGGTTGCGTTTCCGACCCATGCGACCCGTAGCGCAAAAGGTGCAGGTGAGGCTGCAGCCCACTTGCGTGCTCACACATACGGTGTATCGATCGTCTGCGGGTACCGGAATGAGTACGCTTTCGATGCGGTGCCCGTCGTGGGTGAGCCAGCGGGTTTTAATGGTGCCGTCGATGCTGTGTTGCACTGCTTCTTCCAGCAGGGTGTGAAACGTGTACTCGGCCGACAGTTTTTCGCGCAGGCTTTTGGGCACGTTGCTCATGGCCTCCCAGCCAGGGGCCGACTTGGCCCACAGCCACTCGTACACCTGCCTGGCCCGAAAGCGGGGTTCGCCCCAGGCGCCAAGTTGCGCTTCGAGGTCAGCGATGGATACGTTTCGGATGTCCATTTGTTACAAAAAATTAATAAGCCCCAAAATACCGCCTCAAAAACCACTCCAGGGCCAACAGCCCCGCCAAAATGGCAAAAATCCATTTTAAATTGAGGAGCGGACTGGTTTTGGACGTCTGAAAAATAACGGGCTTCACCGTCTGGTTGTTTTTAATGCGGTCGGCCAAAGCGGCGATGTCGTTCGGGGATACCACCTCGCCGCCAAAGCGCTCGGTCATCTGCCTCAACACGCCGTGGTTCGCCAGGGTTTCGAACAACTCCAGTTGAATGGGCGTCACACTGAACCGGCCCTCAAACACCATTTGTTGGCCGTTGAACGCGGTTTGCGCTTTATACGTGTAGTTGCCTGTGGGTAAAATACCGGCATTGAGCGAATACGCCTTGCCCAACTTGTTGAACGTGTAGGGAAACTCACGGCCGTCGGCATGTCGGATGACGATGGATACGTCTGGATCGTTGTTCAGTTCGTAGTTGTCGTTGTACAACTCGGCACCAAAGCTCACCGGTTCATTTTCGTTGAACACGTTTTTGTCGAGCGTCACGCGAAAGCGGCGCTTATCTTCTTTCACCGATAAATACTGCACCGTTTTGCCCAGCAGTTCATCGATCAATTCGTGGTTCTGGTGTTGGAGGTAGTCAAACAGCCGCCATTTCCACAGGCCTTCTGCCAGCAGGATGCCGGTTTTGACGCCGTTGGTTTCGCCAAAAGCCAGCAAGGGTTGGTCGGTATCCACTTTGCCAATGCGTTTCCACAGCAACACCTGCGCCTGGGGGGTTGCGCTGAAGTTGCCAAATGCGCTGATGATCGGGTTGAAACGAGGCAACATCTCCACCAGGCGCGGGTCAAGTGAAAAGGCTGCAAACTGGGGTGCCACCTTGGCCTGTACGTCGTCGCTTTGCTGCCCGTCGCTTTGCACATTCACCAGGGCCTGTTCTTTGGCCAGCGTTTTGTAATTGGTTTGCAAACCGGCGATGAACAGGCGCGGAATGCGTTTGCTGTTCAGGGTGTTCATCACGCTGCTGATGTCGTGCGTATTCGATGGCAGGTTGTGCAGCACCACAAAATCGGCTTTGGACACGTCCAGGCTTGGATCGTTGACATAACCGACCTGCACCGCGTAGTTTTTGTTCTGCTCCAGCGTTTGGCGCAAGGCGGCCACGTCGGGGTGGGGCGCGTTGGCCAGCAGGAGGATGGTCTGGCGGGCATCCAGCACGTCGATGTAGATGTCTTTGCTGTTGTTGGTGCGGCTGCGCTCTCCGTTTATGGCGGCTACGCTGATGCGGTATTGCACCACGCCGGGTTGGTCGGCCTCTATGAGCACTTCTTTGGTGCTGAAAAAATCGGCGCCGCCAATGTTGATTGGAATGGTTTGGAGCGTGCGCACCTGGTCGCCGTTGACCTTGCTAACGGTCAGTATGGTTTGGCTGCCAGAGCAGTTGGTGGCTGCCACGTCAATTTGCAGGCTGATCTGGTCGCGCAGGTACGCTATTTTGTTGTGAAACACCCGTTTCACCAGCAGGTCGCGCTGGGGCGTGTCATCACCAAGCGCGACAGCATACACGGGTGCGGCGAGCGGCGCGGTGGAATACGCCGGATTGCTGCCCTCGTTGTAAATGCCGTCTGTGGCCAGCACCACGGCACCCAGGTTTTGGCCGCCGTAGTAGTCGTATACGCCTTGCATGAGTTCAGACAGGTTGGTCACCTTGTCTTGAAATGCGAAATCCACGCCTTCGCGCACTTTGTCTCCAAAAGCCAGTTCGTGCACCTCGTATTGGTCGGCTAAGGCGTCGCGCAGGCTGGCCCAGTTTTTTTGGTAAACCTGCCATTGCGTGCTGTCGAAAGTGAGGGCCACGCTTTCGGATTGGTCCTGGGCCATCACCACAATGGGTTTTTTGGTTTCGGTGAGCGTGCGTTTGAGGAGGGGCGACAGCAACAAGGCTGCGATGAGCGTTACGGACAAAAAGCGCAGCACGCCCAATACACGGTGCAGCCAGGGCAATTGATCGCGAAAAGTGGTGTCCCGAAAATACAACAACAGTGCATAGCCCAGCCCCAGCAAGACGCACAACAACAAAAACCACGCGGGGTACTGAAAAGTCAAATTAGACATTGAGGCAATAAATTATGAAAGGGTCTCACAAGTTGGTTCGGTCGTATGTTGGCTTATGAGACGGTCTGGAATGTTGTAAAGACGCAAAGTTGCGGAAATTGTTGTGAATAAACGCCGTTAGACGACGATCAGCAGCAGCAGTTCACCTGTAAATTATCTGCTTTGCTCGAATAAAACAAACATCGTTGTACCTTCAGGGGGTATATTTGAGTAAACTAAATCAAAAACCCATGTTCCTCATTGTTCTTGGCATCATCACCGCCATTTTTACAGCCGCCATTGGCCGCAGCAATCCCAAACTCGAATCTGTGGGGCGCATCGGCATGTACACAGGCATCGGCTTTGTAGTGCTTGGTTTGCTCACCAGCCTGTTTGTCCAAATTGAATCCGGCCAGGTAGGCGTCAAAAAACTCTTTGGCAAAGTGCAACCCGGTACCCTCTCAGAAGGCCTCAACGTGGTCAACCCACTCATAGACGTGGAGCGTTACGACGTGCGCACCCAGAACTACACCATGTCGGGCGTGCACGATGAAGGCGAAAAAATGGGCGACGACGCCATTCGGGTGCTGTCGGCCGACGGTCTTGAAGTGGAAATTGACCTCACCATCTTGTTCCGCCTGTTGGCCGATAAAGCGCCGGAAGTGCAACGAACGCTCGGCAACAAATATCGCGACGTCGTCGTGCGCCCCATTACCCGCACCAAAATACGCGACTTTGCCGCATACTACGACGCCGTGTCGCTCTACAGCACCAAACGCGATGAATTTCAACAACGGCTATTTACCGCCATTGAAAAAGAATTTGCGGATCGCGGACTGGTGCTCGAACAAGTGATGATCCGCAACATCAACCTGCCCGAGAGCGTCAAAACCGCCATTGAGGCCAAAATAAACGCTGAACAGGACGCACAGAAGATGAAATTTGTGCTCGACAAAGAAAAACAGGAAGCCGATCGCAAACGCGTGGAAGCCCAGGGTATTGCCGATTACCAAAACATCCTTACCTCCTCCCTCACCGACAAATTGCTCCAGTACGAGCAAATCAAGGCCCAAAAGGAACTGGCCGCTTCGCCCAACACCAAAATTGTGGTCATGGGTGGAAAAGGCGCGCCGCTGATCGTGCAGTAGTTTGAAGGTGTGTGTTTACTGTCAGCGGACTGGTCTGCACCCGAACTGTATGGGTGCAGATCATCCCCAAAACCACAACACCCGCACATCCCGCCAAACGTCCCAGTCTTTGGCGTACAAAAAGTTGAGCCTGCCGGCGACGGCCGCATTGGGCTCCGGCTCAATGCCCTGCGCAGTGGTGAATACGGCCGGTGCCAGGCGGGGCAATCGCCCGTTGTCCGGGTGCGCAGCGTAGCCCACCCAGGTGCGTCGGCCCAGCAACACGGGCAGCCAGTATTGAAGCATCAAGCTGCGTTTGGCCGCAAAAAACAACCAAACCGGCGAAGTCAACAACGCTACGAGGCAAATGAGCACATCCAGCACCCGTTTGTTGCGCCGTTGGCCGGGTTGAGCGATGTTGTACCGGATGTCGATCGTGTACAGCTCGCCGGGTTCGTTTTTGCTGCTGCTGCCAATGATGCTCAGGCTTTCTTCCGGCACAATTTTGTACAACACATCGGGGCCTAAGCGGGTCATCCACGCCATGATGTCGTGCGCAGGCACATCCTTGGAGCAAAAGATCAGCTCATCAATCCGAAAAATACGCACCACTTCTTCCAGGCGGTCTATGGTGTTGAGGTACAAATTTGGTGGCATTTGGGGCTCAACGGGCGTCACCATGCCCACGAGGTTAAGCGACACGCCCGCTTGTTGGAGCAAACCCACGACACGCTCGCTTTCTGCCGGCGAACCCACAATGGCCACCTGCCGAACCTGCTCGCGCCCCACGCGCAAGTTTCGGTAGGTCAAGAAGTGCAGCAGTATCCGCAAGGCCACCAGGGTCAACACAGCCCACGCTGCGCCCAACAACAACAAGGCCCGCGAAGAACGCAGGTCTTCGTTCAAAAATCCGTACACCGCCGCCAAAATCAAGGCACCCAGCGCCAAACCGCGCACCAACCGCCGGAGGTCGTACCGGTGGTCATAACCGCCGTTAAGCCAAATGCACACCACCCACACGGCTGTGTACAGCGGAAAATTAAAGCGCAACACCGGCGGTTTAAAATACGTGGGATCTTTGTAGTAATAGTTCGCCCAGTAATCTTTGAGAAACAACAAGCCACCGAATATCAACGCCGCATCCAGCAGGGGCAGCCAAAGCGCCCGTAAGGTGTTTTGCAACAGCGTCAGTCCGGCTCGCAGCCAGATGGCCACCTGCAACATGAACACAAACAACCCCGCCTGCCTGCCCTGAAAATGCTTGCGGGCAAAGATGATCATGGCCTGGTAAAACACCCGAACGTAGTTGAGGCTGCCCTTTTTGGTGCTTTCGCCCTTATAATGGATGATTTGGGTGCCCGGATAGTAGTAGTTTTGGTATCCGCCCCTGGTGATGCGGTACGACAAATCAATGTCTTCCCCATACATGAAAAAAGCCTCATCGAGCAAACCAACCTGCTCCAAAGCCTCTCGCCGCATGAACATGAAACATCCGGCCAGTACGTCAATCGGGTGGGTTTCGTCGGCACTCAAGTGACCCAGATAATAGGAGTTGAACCAGCGGCTGCGCGGAAACAGGGTCGACAAGCCCGTGCTTTTGCAAAACGCCACCCAGGGCGTAGGAAATCCGCGTTTGCTTTCCGGCAAATACCGCCCGCTGCCGTCAATGAGCCGTACCCCGAGGGCACCGGCGTTGGGATGGGCGTCCATGAAATCGATGCATTGGCGGAAGGTATCCTCCTCCACCAGGGTATCCGGATTGAGCATCAGCACGTACCGGCCCGCACACTCTCGGATGGCCTGGTTGTTGGCCACAGCAAATCCCGGGTTGTTGGTGTTGGCAATCAGCCGCACTTCCGGAAACTTTTCGCGCACCATGCGCACCGAATCGTCCACCGAATTGTTGTCAACTACCCACACTTCACCGGCTATACCTTGCATGGCCCGGCGTACCGAGTGCAGCGCCTGTTCCAAAAAGTGGCGCACATTGTAATTGACGATGACAACAGACAAATCCAAGTCCGCAAATTTAGTCTTTTTAGTCGTTAGTCGGTTAGTCGTTAGTCTGTTAGTCGGCCTTGCTTTAGAGCTTGTTCAAAAAGTTGAAAGGGTAAAAAAGTGGCCATCGGCGTATCTTG
>JBMOHO010000134.1:0-9803 GCA_049317805.1 Saprospiraceae bacterium | reverse complement strand
GTGGTGGCAGAGGGCTGGATGATCAGCGTTTTGGAGTCGCCCACGTTGGCTAAGTGGCTCACCAATTTAAGGTTGTTCACCACCGACGTCGCGTTTTCCTTCTCGCCTTTCACCACGATGCTCAACACGCCACCGTACCCGTGCTTCAGGTATTTTTTGGCTAAGGCGTGGTGCGGACTGGAGGGCAAACCCGGATAGTTGACCCAGGACACTTTGGGGTGTTTCTCGAACCATTCGGCCAGTTTTTGTGCGTTTTCCACGGTGCGCTGCACGCGGAGCGACAAGGTTTCGAGTCCCTGCAACAACAAAAAGCTGTTGAACGGCGAGAGTGCGGGGCCGAAGTCGCGCAAACCCTCTACCCGGGCGCGGATGATGAACGCGATGTTGCCAAACGGGCCGTCGGTACCAAACACATCCCAGAAAACCAAACCGTGGTAGCCCTCGGAAGGTTGTGTGAATTGCGGGTATTTGCCGTTGCCCCAGTTGAAATTGCCGCCGTCGACAATGACACCGCCGATGCTGGTGCCGTGTCCGCCGATCCATTTGGTGGCCGATTCCACCACCACGTGCGCGCCGTGCTCAAGGGGCCTGAACAGGTAACCACCTGCGCCGAAGGTGTTGTCTACAATGAGCGGCAGGTCGTGTTTTTTAGCGATGGCGGCTATTTTTTCAAAATCGGGGATGTTGAAGCCCGGGTTGCCAATGGTTTCGATGTAGAGCGCCTTGGTATTGTGGTCTATAAGCGCCTCAAAGCTTTCGGGTTGGTCGCCGTCGGCAAAACGCACTTCTATGCCCAGGCGTTTGAACGCCACCTTGAACTGGTTGTAGGTGCCGCCGTAGAGGAAAGTGGTGCTCACAAAATTGTCGCCCGCCTGCAAAATGTTGTTCAGCGCAATGAACTGGGCCGCCTGGCCAGAACCCACCGCGAGCGCCGCCACACCGCCTTCGAGGGCAGCAATGCGTTTTTCAAACACATCGGTGGTAGGGTTCATGATGCGGGTGTAAATGTTGCCGAACTCCTTGAGGGCAAACAAATTGGCACCGTGCTCGGAGTCGTTGAACACGTAGGAAGTGGTCTGGTAAATGGGCACCGCCCGGCTGTTGGTGGTGGGGTCGGGCTCCTGCCCGGCGTGGAGCTGAAGGGTGTCGAAGTGCAATGAATTGGCCATGTGAATAAGATGTAGTGGTTGATGGAAAAAGAAAAAGACCTTCCGGAACCGATCCGGAAGGTCTTTGCCTGTATGGTTGAGAAAAAAGTTTGGTTTACCTTTCCGCCATATAAACAGCCCTGCCATCATCGGTGACCGATGGTGCGCAACAACACTGACAACAACAAACGGCGTTGCCAAACGTGCAGGGGTTCATATGTGCATATTGAATTTTCATGCCGCAAATATACCGTACTATTGCACCATAACACCAAGCGTGCAGTAGTTAAAATTTTCTTAAATGAACAAACGTTTACTTTTCTGCGTGTTTTTAACATTGATTGTCAATGTTTTATCCGCACAATTGACCTTTGCGCCATCAGCAAGCACGGCGCTTCTCGAACAGCACCGCGCGCGTTTCAACGCCATGACGACCGCTGACACGGCGCTGCTGGCCACTTACCTCGATCCGGCGCTGCGGTACGTGCACTCCAATGGACTGAACGAAAACTACCGCGAACACCTCATCAATGTAGCCGCCGGCAAAATCAAATACGAGCTTTTCCGTGAAGAGCAACAACCGGACATCAAGGTGTGGGATCAAACCGGCTTAGTGCAAGGCCGCTTGGAAGTGAGCGGACTGTACGAAGGTACACCGTTTGAAGTGACCCTTTGGTATTTGGCGGTGTACCGCCTGGAGGGAAACCGCTGGAAGCTGGTGAGCTGGCAATCCACAAAAGGCTACTGAATTCGCAACTTTTTAGCACCGGCCTAAGGCAGAGCCCAAGGATTATTTTCACCACAGATGCCACCGATTTACACAGATTATGCCCGGATTATGCGCTATTTTGAATGAAATTTGTGTTTAATCTGTGTAAATCGGTGTCATCTGTGGTGAAAATTGCTTCGACGCAGTCGAGGGATAAATAAGTATAAAAATTTTTAAACCGCAAAACCGCGAAATGTAAAACCGCAAAACCGCAAAAGTGTAGAGATCGCGATAAAGGGAAGAACTGATCTTTCAAGCCAAACAACGGAATCTTGCCCTGTCACAAGCCCCCAACTTTTGCGGTTTTACATTTTGCGGTTTTGCGGTTTTGCGGTTTAATTTTTTTTAAATCTGATTTAACCAAATAAAAAACAAAGCTACCTGAAATCAGGCTTTCCAGGCTCGATACACATCGCGGCTAACCAAGGTTTGGGCGCCATGCACTGTGCGGTACACTTCAGACACCAATCCGGCGGGCGTATCCGTGTGCACCACGTCGAGCGGGTACTCGTTTAGCGGAAACGGAGCGCAAAGCGACACCTGTATATGGGTGTCTGTCAAGTGGAACAGGAAGTGGAGCGGGTGCTTGCTGTTGTTCCGTATGCGCAGGTCTTTGTATCCGTAGGCCAGCGTGGCGTCGAGTCCCAGGGGCGTATACGTTGTTTCAGGCGTGTACACATTGGTGCTGTGCGCATGGCGTTCGGGCACGTCGAGCCCCGTGCGCAGGGCCAGTTCGTAGAGGGCGGAGCTGATCTGGCAGAGCCCGCCGCCGTAATCGTGCACCAATTGGCCGTTGACGATGTTTCGTCCGGGCTGGTAACCCTGTCGTTTGCCCGGATTGCCCACCACATGCCAAAAGGAAAGCAAGCCTCCCGGGGGCACGTTCAGGCGCTGGAGCAATACAATGGCTTTGCGCATGTTGTGCAACTTGGCTGCCAGGGTGGGGCCGGGTGCGATGCGCAGTTCAATGGTGTGTTGCACAGGAAAGTCGCTTTGGGGGCCACGGGGGGGCACCAGACACCGGTATTGGCCCTGCCGCCAGTCGGCCAGATGGCGTTGTTGCACGCGTACCGAGCGGCGCACGGGTACAGGAAGCAGGGAAAAAATTTGTCTGATCATTTTTCAAAATGGTTTTAAAAAGCAGGGAATCGCCCAGCCGGTACTTGATTACATCAAAATGTCGGCCACAATTGAATCGGCAGCCATCACCCCGAACCGAAGCACGCTCCTTTGCCCTATCTTTGCGCTACCTGACTATACTGCACCACTACATGTCCGAGACCAAAACAAGTCCGCGCCGCCCACGCACCACCAAGGCGACTGCACCCGATAAAAACGTGCTGGAAAACGCTTTTCGCCTCATGGCTACGGCCAAAGCCATGACCGAACTGTACGAAGCCAATTTCAAGCTCGTGTCCAAATACGTCCACGCCACCTCCCGCGGGCACGAAGCCATTCAACTCGCCGTGGGCCTTCAATTGCTGCCGCAAGATTACGCATTTCCGTATTACCGAGACGACAGCATCCTGCTCGGCATCGGCATGCGGCCCTACGACCTCATGCTTCAGCTCCTGGCCAAACGCGACGACCCGTTCTCAGCCGGTCGATCTTACTACTGTCATCCAAGCTTGCGCCAGGCCGATAAACCCAAGATTCCACACCAAAGCAGCGCCACGGGCATGCAGGCCATACCGGCCACCGGCGCTGCCATGGGCATGTGGTACAAAGCGCAGGCGGATCTGCTGACCGACGCCGAACGCCAAACGCCGCCCATTGTGGTCTGTTCACTGGGCGATGCTGCGGTGACGGAGGGCGAAATTGCGGAGGCCTTTCAAATGGCAGTGCTCAAAAAACTGCCCATTTTGTACCTGGTTCAAGACAATGGCTGGGACATTTCGGCCAACGCCGCCGAAACCCGGGTGGCCAACGCGGCCGAGTATGCCAAGGGTTTTCCGGGACTGGAAACGCGCAGCATCGAGGGCAACGATTTCGACCTGTGCTGGCGCACGGTGTCGGATGTGCTGCACACCATGCGCACCGAACGCCGTCCGTTCCTGCTGCACGCCCGCGTGCCCCTGCTCAACCACCACACGTCGGGCGTGCGCAAAGAATGGTATCGCGACGACCTGGCCGAGCACGAAAGCCGCGACCCGTACCCCCTGTTGCGCCGCCATTTGTTGGAAAACGGTTTTTCGGAATCCGACTTGCTCGTGTTGGAAAATGCCGCCGCCCACACCGTGCAAACCGATTTTGAACAAGCCCGGCAGGCCGAAGACCCGCGTCCGGAAGACCTGTACACCCACGATTTTGCGCCCACGCCGGTGACCGAAGAAAAAGGCATTCGCGCGCCCGAAGACCGCGAAACCAAAGTGATGGTCGATTGTGCCTTGTTTGCCATTGAAGAACTCATGCGGGAAGACCAGCGGTGTTTGTTGTACGGACAAGACGTGGGCCGACGGCTCGGCGGCGTGTTCCGCGAAGCGGCTACGCTGGCCGAAAAATTCGGTGACCACCGGGTGTTCAACACGCCCATTCAGGAGGCCTTTATCGTGGGCAGCACGGTGGGCATGAGCGCCGTGGGCCTCAAACCCATCGTGGAGGTGCAGTTTGCCGATTACATATGGCCGGGTCTCAACCAGTTGTTCACCGAAGTGAGCCGATCCTGTTATTTGACCAACGGCAAATGGCCCGTGTCCTGCATCCTGCGCGTGCCCATTGGCGCTTACGGCAGCGGTGGCCCGTACCACAGCAGCAGCGTGGAAAGCGTGCTGGTGAACATCCGGGGCGTCAAAGTGGCTTATCCGAGCAGTGGCGCAGACTTGAAAGGACTGCTTAAATCGGCGTACCACGACCCCAATCCCGTCGTCATTTTTGAGCACAAAGGCCTGTACTGGTCCAAAGTGCCTGGCACCGAAGCCGCGCGCAGCGTAGAACCGGATGAAAATTACATCATTCCGTTCGGAAAAGGCCGCACTGTGCTGGAGGCCGAACCGGAAAAACTGCGCGCAGGCGAAACGATGGGCGTGGTTACTTACGGCATGGGTGTGCACTGGGCGTTGAACGCGGCTAAAGCGTTTCCCGGCCGGGTGGAAATCCTCGATTTACGCACGCTGGCACCTTTGGATGAAGCCGCCATGTTTGACCTGGCCAAACGCCACGGCAAGGTGCTGGTGGTGACCGAAGAGCCGGTGCACAACACGTTTGCGCAGAGCCTGGCGGCGCGCATGGCTGAGCATTGTTTTGAGTACCTGGACGCGCCGGTGCGCACGCTGGGGGCCGCCAACATGCCTGCTGTACCGCTGAACACGATCCTGGAGCAAGAAATGATCCCCTCCATCGCAAAAGTGGAAGCAGGGATGCGGGGGTTGCTGGGGTACTGATATTGATGGCCTACCCCCTCCGAAACGGCTTAAACACCTGGCCCCAAAAACCGTGTGGGTACTGCTCTATCTTGTTGAATCCCAGCTCGATGTCGCGACCGTTTCCGGGCATCCAAACGGTGCCAAACAGGTAATCCCACACGCTGAGGGTGATGCCATAATTAACCCCGTAGCGGCCCTCCGGGAGGGTTTTGCTGTGGTGCCAAATGTGCATTTGAGGGCTGTTGAATACGTATTGCAACGGCCCCAGGGGCAGGTAAATGTTCGCATGGTTGAGGTGTCCGATGGTGAGGGCAAACAGGTGCACCAGGATGAAATCCTGTATGCCAAAACCGATCATGGCCAGTGGCAGGTATTCGAGGCTGCGGTACACAATGGTTTCCATAAAGTGGTAGCGGAGGTGGGCCGCAAAACCCATTTGCTGCACCGAGTGGTGCACCTGGTGGAATTTCCATAAAGCCGGCACCCGGTGCAGCAGCCTGTGCACGTTCCATTGTACAAAATCGCGCACCACAAATAAGATGAGCAATTGTGCCCAGTATGGCAAACCGGCTACCCGTATGGCCACCAGATTCTGTATCCCGAAGGCGGAGGCCAAAAAATCGTTAAAGGCCTTGACCACTACATCCGACAGCGCAGCATACCCGATGAGCGAAAACAGGAAAAAATTGAAAAACATGTAGAAAGCGTCGAGCCAGAAATCCTGCCGGATTTTTGGCTGATTTTTGCGCCAGGGAAACAACAACTCCAACACGTACACCAACAGGGATATGGCCAGCAGCCAGTAAAAATAGTTGCCCCAGTGCGGATGCATCACTTCATGGAAAAAGTAACGGGCATAGCCGCTGAAACTGTTCCAAAAGACATCGGTATACGTGTTCATCGGTTGTTTATTTAACCACTTTTTTGCCTGATGATTTCCACGCGGTGATGCCGCCCGCCAGGTCATACACCTGAAGAAAACCTTGTTCTTTCAGGGCACTGGCAGCCTTGGCGCTTCGGCCACCTACGGCACAATAGACGTAAACCGGTTCTGCTTTGTTTAGTTTACCCGTTTCATTGCCAAACTGTGGAGAAGCGATGTTGATGTTCAGGGCACCTTCTATGTGGCCAGCCTGAAATTCGTCGGGTGTGCGCACGTCTATGAGTTGGGCACCGGCAACGGCCATGCCCGACTCAAATGCTGCCGGGTCGAGTTTGGATTGCGCAGCGCTGTTTTGCTGACTACAGGAAAAGCCCAAAAGGGCAAGCAGGGTGATGAGTGCATTTTTCATATCAGACAGGAGTGGGTAATAATACGTTGGGATGAAACTGCAAAGTTGCATCAAGCGGTTCAATATGGGATGGTAAAAACCGCATTTGTATTGTGTTTTTTCGCAGTTTGTCGCCTCTTTCAGCCTGTTCCAATATTTATTTGGAATAATCGTTGTAAAGTTTGACCAAAATTGCTGCTGTTGCACGTATTTTTGCCAGCAATGAACTAAACCAGTTTTCCAACCTTTAACCCTTGAACACATTATACATGAGCGACAATACAACATCCCGCGCTTACGGCATCATTGTTACCCTGCTTCTGCTGCTTTCCGCGGGCCTGGGTTGGTTTTTCTGGCAAAAATCGCAAACCATTCAGGAACAGTCTGTTCAGATTGAAATCATGCGCGATTCGTTGGACATAGCCAAGCAACGGGTAGAAGCCGAATTAGACAGCCTGGCCATGGCTTATGCCGACCTGCGCAACGAAAACGAGAACCTTCAGGGACGCGTTTCCTCCACTGCACAAACCATTCAGCAAAAAGAAGTGGTGATCCGCCAGATCAAAAATTCCAATTCCAAAGAACTGAACGACCTCAAACAGCAAATCGCTCAGTTGGAAACGCTGAAAACGGAATACGAAACCATTATTATGGTGCTGCGTGGCGAAAACGACCAGTTGCGCAACGAAAACCAGCGGCTCACGGGCGAAAACGTGCAACTCCGCGGCGATAAGGACAAGCTTTTGCGCCAGTTGGACGACCAGACCCGCAAAACCCAATCGGCTTCTTTTAAAGCGTCCGCTTTCCGCATTGAACTGGTGCGCAAAGGCGACAAGCAAACGTCTAAAGCCAAAAAAACGCGTGAAATCCTGGTCAGTTTCGACCTGATCGACGTGCCCGCCACCTACCAGGGACCACAGAAACTGTACATGGTGATCACCGACGAACAAGGCAACCCGATTGCTGCCGACAACCCCACCAAAGCGACTGTGTATGCGCCTACCGGACCAGTCGAGATTTCGGCACAGTTGGTCAAACAAGTGATTCTCGAAAGCACGCAGCGCCTCTCGTTTTCTTATGAACTGGAAGACAAGCTGAAGTCGGGCAATTACGTAGTGAGCATTTACAGCGACAAAGGCCTTATTGGCGCCTCCAGTTTCCGCTTGTCGTAACCAGCGCCAAAGTTTAATGTTGCGTTAAAGCTTGTTCGGCCTGCCAGAATGGGCTTAATTTTGTTGCAATGCAAAGCGCGTTGCACGTCGACATCTATTCATGGCATCAGAACACACCATTCCTCCTTCCGATAAGCGTAAACCGACGCCTCCCAAATCGGTCCGCCGCATCGTCAATCGAGTCGTACGGCGGCTGGAGCATGCGGCTTTCTGGGTGGCTGTGGTGTTGTCGGCACTGTATTTTCTGTTGCAGATGCCTGCGGTGCAAAACAGACTGGTGGATTCTGTCTGCCGCTTTTTTGCCAAAGCGTGGCATACGGAGGTGGCCATTCGACACGTGGATGTCCAGTTTTTCGACAACCTCTTGCTCGAAGGGGTTTACCTTGCCGACGCCAATGGCGATACGCTGTTGTACATAGAACGTTTGAGCGCAGGGCTGAATACCAATATTTTTTCCCTGTTGCGCAACAAGCTGGAATTTAACGAATTGGCCATTTATGGTGCCCGCTTCCATTTGCGTCGCGCCGAGGATCAATTGCATTACAACCCGCAGTTTCTGATCGATTATTTTGGCGGGTTAAATCAAAAAAGCGAAAGCGAGACGCCCTTTTTTCTGCGCATTCGCAACCTGCGTTTGCGCGACATCGCTTATGAGCAAGACGACCGCCTCCGTGGCCAACGCCTGTACGCCTACCTCAACTCGGGCGTGGTGCGCCTCGAACGCATGGCTGTGCCTGAAAACAGGATACACTTCCAGAGCGTGTTGCTCGACGGGTTCCGTTTCGACATACAGGATTTTCCCGTGCGGGAACCGGCCCCGGGGGGCGTAGGGGCCACTGCACAGCCCGTGCGGACGCTTGAGCCGCTCGACAGCTCGCTGGCCGCAGCGCCGGCAGACACCCTGTGGTTTCAGGTAGACCGGTTTGCACTCAACAACGGTCAGTTTAACCTCGACCAGTTTCACCGCAGCGCTACCCACACGATGCCCGATACCGTGATGGATTTCAACACATGCACGTCCGCGACATCGTGTTCAAAGCCGATAGTGTACTCTTCAATGACCAACTGCAGTTTGTGGGCGCGCTCAAACACATGGCCGCTAAAGAAGCGTCGGGTTTTGAAATCAGGCACGCCGCTGCTGCCAGGGTAGTGGTCAACGACACCATCACCGGACTGTACGGAATGCAACTCGAAACGGCAGGCAGCGTGCTGGGCGATACCGTGGTGCTCAAATACAATACTTATCGCGATTACAACAAGTTTGTGGACAATGTAAGCCTCGATCTGCGGCTGAAAAAAGGTTCCAGGCTGTTGCTGGGCGACGTGACCTGCTTCAGCGCGCCCTTAGCCCGGAACCTGTTTTTCCAGAACAACTTTAAAAAAGAAGCCAATCTGGAGGGGTGGATCAATGGCCCGATCAACCGGCTCAACGGCCGAAACATGCTCCTTGAAGTGGGCAATTCTACCTATTTTGAAGGCGAATTTGACCTCGACGACATCGCCGAAGGCCCCGACCGCATGCGCCTTCAATTCGACTGCAAACAATTGCAATCGAACATGAAAACCTTGCGCAGCATCATTCCGGGGTTCAACGCGCCAGCTCAATTTGACGAGGTGGGCAATTTCAGCTTTTCCGGGTCGTATCAATTGCTCTTCGGGTTTAACCACATTGTCAGCGGAAATTTGAACAGCGACGTCGGTTACGGAAAGGTCGACATGGAGCTTGACCTGACGGAAGGCCGCGACCGCGCCACGTATTCCGGGCAGCTGAACCTCAAAGATTTTGACGTGGCCGCCTGGACCGGAAACAAAGCGTTTGGGCGAAGCGCTTTCCAGGTCACCATTGCCGAAGGGTCCAGCGGCCTGCGCCTGGCCAGCCTGAAAACCACCGTGACAGGAAAGGTAGATACCCTGTATTTCAAGGGATATCCGTACAAGGATATTGATATGGATGCCCAGTTCAACAGCTATGATTTTACAGGTAAAATAGCGGTGAACGACCCCAATTTCAATGTGGTGATTGACGGCCGGGCCGACCTGAGCGATTCTGTCAAATACTGTGAAATTAGCGGTCAGGTGAA
>JBMOHO010000133.1:0-9833 GCA_049317805.1 Saprospiraceae bacterium | reverse complement strand
GGAATGACAGGCGCTTTTTAATAAAAAAGGGGGAGGTAACCCTTGGCCCCTCACACGGGCGGGTACGATGGCCTTTTCATCACCGTTCGTGTGAGGGGCCGAGCGTTATCCCTCTTTTATCCTATACGGCCCCTGTCATTCCGAGCCCGCAGGGCGAGGAAACTCCTTTGCCGTTGTGCGCTTACCGATACGATGGCTGCGAGCCCAACCAACCTTGGGCCTCTCCGAGGCCCTGTGAAAAACGCCTGGTTTTTCTACCAACCTTGGGCCTCTCCGAGGCCCAACGAAATACCCTTGGCATTTCTACAAACGTTGGGCCTCTCCGAGGCCGCTAAAAACCTAAAGTTGAAGACATTGGGCTTCGAGCCATCGCCTTGGTTATTGCCTAAATGGCTAAAATAATGGAATCTCAACCCCTAAACTCCTCAACCCCTAAACTCCTCCTCTCCTCAACTCCTTCAAAACCGCCCTTCCCAAAAATCCACCACGTCTTTTACCGTCGCGCCCGGATTTTCTTCCTGCGGCCAATGGCCCGTGTTTTGATAAATTTTCAGAAATGACCCGCGGATGCGGCCGTGAAACTCATACGCGAATTCGGGTGACAACCGGGTGTCTTCTGCGCCCCACAGGATGAGGGTAGGGCATTTAATGTTGTCGATGAGATCCACGGGCGGGCGGTTGTCGCGCACCTGAGCTCTGTCCGTAAACGCTTTTCGGTTTCCGGGTCGGCGCAGGAGATCGAGATGCCGTTGCACCAGGGTGTCGGTTATTTTGCTGTCGTCGGCGTACACATCTTCCAGCAGGAGGCGAACGCCGCCCATGGGTGTAATTTTCCAAAGTACGCGGTTGAGCACCGGCATGCCGGCCCACCACAACAACGGATTGCTCCGGCGCTGTTCAAACCCGGGCGGATCAAGCAACACCAACTGCTGCACTTTTTGGGGATATTCCGCGGCATAAAACCAGGCCAACTGGGCGCCCAGGCCATTTCCGGCCAGATAAAACTCCTTGATATTCAGCGTGTCGACCAGTTGGTTCAGAAAGTTGGCATACATAAACAGGCTGTAGCTGCTTTGCGGATGCGGGCCAGTGAGTCCGTAGCCCGGTAAATCGACTGCGATGACGTGGTAACGCGCTTTTTGGAGGCTGTCGACCCAGCCATCCCAGGTAGCCAGCGAATTGTTTTCATCGTGCAGGAGCAGCACGTTTGCACGGGCTTTGGCGTTGCGCCCATCGGCAGACACCGGCCAAACATCTCGCACGTGTACCTCCATGCCGTCTACCTGTACAAACGTAGATTCGGGTGTTGCATAGCGCTCGATCAAATCAAAAAGCTTTTGATCGGGCCAATAATTCAGGTATAACCAGCCTGTGACGCCCAACAGGAAGGCCCAGCGCAGCACCCGAGACAGGCGGATGTGCCCCAGCAGGGTCCAAAAACCCGATCTTTTGGCCGGGCGCCGTTCAGCGGAAGTTTCAGGTTCGATCACTTGGGCCAGGTTGAATAAATGAAGCAATGAGCGTAGACACCGCCGCCAGGCCGAAACCGCCCAAAGCGCTCAGCCCAATTTGCAACACCACCGGCCCGAGCGGCATGCTCATGCCTTCTTTCTCCAGGTAGGCGAGCTGCTCGCGTATTTTAGCCGAAGCGGCCGGGTCGCCTGTACCTGCCTGCAACTGGTTGCGCAAATAAGCGATCTGTTGAGCCGCCTCTGCCTGCAACAATCCCGGATCGGCCAGGTGAAGGGTGTAGTAGAACAACCAGTAGAGGACATTTCCGACGACAAAAGCCAGAAATGGCGTGCGCACCCGCTCCCGGAAAGTGCGGTGCAGGCCATGCTGACGGTCATCGGCCACGGCAGCAAGGAGCAGCACCGCCCCATACAGGAGCAGTGCTGCCCATTGAAAGCCCGGATGCAAAAAACATTGCAGGCACAGTGCGTATAACAACGCAAAATAAACGATTACCAAAGCCCCTGCAAGGAGGCCGTATCGAACACCGATGGATTGCATCCGGCAAAGGTAATCGCTACGAGCCTTTTGGCGCGTCGCGTTTCATAATAGCGCCGGCGATCAAACCGATCAGAAAACCCATGAATACACCGTTGATCAAACCGCCGACAAGTTGAAAAACGGGGTTAAACATAAAACCCACCATGCTCATCGATTGCTCAATCTGATCGTCTGCCAAGCCCATGGTTTCGTACTGTTCCATCAGGGCGCTGCGCATCTGGTCGCCCCAGCCCGGATTGATCACCAACACATGCAGGAGCATGTAAGCGCCTGAAAGGGCACCGGCAACCAGCCCCACAATGGTACCCATTCCCATGCCTCGTCCGAGGGTGATGTAGCCGCCCAATTCCTGATCGCGGTGTTGTTTGATGGCCATCACGATGCACCAAATGGCGATGCCCAAACCCAAAATGCCATAGACAAATTTAAGCACCGTGCTGGTGTTGGGCAGGCTCGGGTCTGTGTTGGTCAAAAAGGAAATGAGGGTTAAGAGAATGCTTGCGCCACCCCAGATGAGGCCATACCGGAGGCCGGTTGGCCAGGGGGATACGTTTTTGGGGTTGGGGGCATTGTTGACAAAGTCTAAATTTTCCATTTAATTAAGGGTTTTTAGTGGACAATGGATGTTAAATGTCGGGTAAAGCTAACGCCCTTTTGCGAACTTTGCGGGTGGAAATTCGTTGTATGGTTTCCGTTTTTATACGAATGCATGTCTGAGCCAGCCCAAAAGTTTAACTATCCCCTTTTTCGCAAAGTAATGTCCATGGTGGCGCCTTACCGCGTCACCTTTGTGCTCACAGCGCTTCTTACCCTGATTCTGGGTCCGTTGGCTGTTTTGCGCCCCCGCATGATCCAGCAGATGGTGGATGATTACGTGGTGCATGGCAATGTGCAGGGCATGATGTACATGACTGCACTCATCAGTGGTGTATTGCTCTTGGAGGTGTTGTTGCGGTACCTGTTTATTTACCATGCCGACTGGCTTGGGCAGGCGGTCATCCGCGATTTGCGCGTGAAGGTGTTTCGCCACATCACCAACCTCAACCTCAGTTATTTTGACAGGACGCCCATTGGGCAGAGTACTACGCGCACCATCAACGACATTGAGGCCATCAACACGGTTTTTTCCGAAGGCAGCATCACCATTATTGCTGATGTGGTGACCCTGATCGCGGTGATGACCATGATGTTCTTTACTTCCTGGAAATTGACGCTGGTGGTGTTGTGCGTTTTTCCGATGCTTATCTGGGGCAGCTACCAGTTCAAGGAAAGCGTGCGCAAGAGCTATGAAAAGGTGCGCACCCACATCGCTACTATGAACGCATATCTGCAAGAGCGCATCAGCGGCATGCGCATTGTGCAGATTTTCAATGCCGAAGATCGAGAGGGAGAGAAGTTTAAAAAAATAAACGACGATTATACGGCCGCCAACCTGCGCTCCATTTTGGCTTACGCCATCTTTTTTCCGGTGGTCGACATCATTTCGGCGCTGTCCCTCGGTTTGATGGTTTGGTACGGCGCACGGGGCGTGTTGCTGGACGAAGTGAGCATTGGCACTTTGGTGGCTTTTCCTTTGTACATCACCATGCTGTACCGGCCCATCCGGATGCTGGCCGATAAATTCAACACCCTTCAAATGGGCCTTATAGCCGCCGAAAGGGTATTTAAAGTGCTCGAAAACACCAATGAGATGCCCAACACCGGCACGTTGAAACCCGAACACATGGCTGGCGAAATCGTGTTCGATAACGTCTGGTTTGCGTACAACAACGGACAAATTCCGGAAGACGCGGTGCTCAAAGGGGTCGATTTTCGCATTGGGCCGGGCGAAACACTCGCCATTGTAGGCAGCACAGGCAGTGGCAAAACCACCATCATCAGTTTGCTCAACCGCTTTTACGACGTTCAGGAGGGGCATATTCGAATTGACGGGCACGATTTGCGCGAGTATGAACTCCACGCCATGCGCCACCGGATTGCCGTGGTGCTGCAGGATGTTTTTCTGTTTTCCGGCTCTGTCATGGAAAACATTACCCTGCGCGACCCCCATATTTCGGAGCAGCAGGTCATAGAAGCGGCCAAACTCATCGGCGCGCATCCGTTTATCGAAAGGTTGCCCGGCGGTTACCAATACCAGGTGATGGAGCGCGGCGCCACCCTGTCTATGGGCCAGCGGCAGTTGATCTCGTTTGTTCGGGCCCTGGTATTTGACCCCGACATTCTTGTGCTCGACGAGGCCACTTCGTCGATTGACCCGGAGACGGAAGGCGTTATCCAACACGCCATAGAAACGCTCATTGCCCGCCGCACCAGCATCATCATTGCCCACCGCCTCAGCACCATTCGCCACGCCGACAACATCCTCGTGTTGCACAAGGGAGTGGTGCAGGAGTTTGGTGCCCATGAGGAACTTTTGGCCATCGAAGATGGGCATTTCCGCGAGTTGTACGAAAAGCAGTTCGTAAACGGCGTGGAAAGCGTCTGATCGGTATTTGCGGAAGCCGTATCGCTACAAATCAGTTCAACATCACATTGATGATTGATCCTGAACGGATTTTGCTGATCTCGTCAAACCGAACCCGTTTTTGTTGATCGCCTAATAAAAGCAACACGTAGGGCAGTTCGAAGTTGAATACCAATGCTTTTTGTCCGTGGTAAGTCACGGTTTCACCGACGTAAATGAAGTTTTCCATACGATTAGTTTTCAAAAATTGGGCCAACCCGTGCGTATTTGCCACGCAGGTCGTGTGGGGCTGACCTTGTTGTAACAACAATAACGCCAAATTTCACAAAATGTATTATTTTTACAAAAAATATACTATATGTTTTAAAAATATTAACCGTTTTTGAGCATACGGTCTATTTCTACTGCTAAGATGCTAATTCCGTCAACAAACTGACGGAATTCGTGTAAATTTGTTCAATAAACTGACGGAATTAACGCTATCTTGTTCAATTTACAACCCTGAATGCGGAGAGGTCAAGTATCCCTCATCATCCAATACATCCTCTTCCACAAGTCCGGACACCATGTCCGGTGCCGCTTGTTGCAAACGACACCAGGGACAATCGGGTTTGCCGCATCCTTTATTAAATGCCTTGGCCTGTATGCCTGCGTACACTTCGCCGATGAGTTGTTCAACCGCATCCAAGTCTTTGTTTTGGTAATAAATCGTTTCATGCACCAGCCGGTCGGTTGACAGATCGGGTTCCACCCACGCAATGCTGCCTTCCCGAATGGGCGCGCCAGGATACATTTTTGAGGCCCGCAGCAGGATGGCGTAAAATACCAATTGCCGCCAGAACTCGCCGCCATGTACTTGTTTTTCAGAAGGCGGTTCTACTTTTTTGCGATCTGGTCGGCCTGTCTTGAAGTCGATGAGCGCAAGAGACTCGTCCTCAAGCCATTCAATGCGGTCTATGGCGCCGGTAAGGGGTATGCCATTCAGCTCGCATCGGTCTATTCGGCGTTCCACCACGGCTTTGGGTCTCCAGGCAGGAGATCGTTCTTTGTGAAAACGCGCCAAGAGCCCTTTTCCAGCTGCAATTTGTTGGAAAAAACTATCCTGTGCAAAGAAGCCCCGACGGCGTTTCATTTCAGCCTCAAAATCGCGCAGCAGTGCATCATCCGAACTGCCCACAGGCTGCCGGAGGAAGTAGTGCTGCAAAGCAGCGTGTACGGCTTGTCCAAACGCCGCCGCTGGCCGCATGGTCGACGGGATGCGCAGCACGTCTTCATAGTAAAATGCAACGGGGCAGCGCAAATAACGGTTTAGCGCCGTGATGCTCAGCGTATATTGTTCCAAACGACGATCCAGCCATTCGCTTTCCGGAATATGGATCAGGGGTTGAGCGGCCTGTTGTAAAAGGATGTGTTGAGCGGCCAGGGCAGAAGCCGGGTCGGGGGGGATCAACTGGGTTGCCAAACCGGTTTCATCCAGAAATCGGGCGCGTTCGATTGTTTTTCCAAGCCCGTCGTGCCTACTGTGCGACAGGTACAGCCCCTTTCGGGCGCGGGTCATGGCTACGTAAAACAGGCGGCGGCGAGCTTCCATGGCGTCTTCTTCTCCGCTGGGCAACAGGTTGTCGGGCAGGGTAAACCGGGCTCCGCGTTGTTTGGCGGAGGGCTCCCAGGCGTCGGCGCTGCAATCGGGCATAAACACGTGGTCGAACTCCAGCCCTTTTGAAGCATGTGCCGTCAGCAAATGCACGCCCTCGCGGGGCTGAATGCTGCTGCGCATGGGCAATTCCAGGCGGTTTTCCTGCATGCGCTCGATGGTATGCAACAATTCGGGCAAACGCAGACCCGCACGGCGCATGATTTCAGCCTCCACAAAGTCCTGAAACGTGCCAAGCGCCTGCAGCAACCACACCCGGTCGGGATGCCGAAGGGTGTACGCAAGCAATCCGCTTTGGGTCCAAATGCTGGTCAGCAACACAGAAAGCGAATCGACCGCGCTCTGCGCAATCCAGTTTTCCAGGTGTTTACCCGCCTCCAACAGGCGGTCGGCGCTGCGCACACCGGCTGCGGCCAAGTGTTCGGGCGATTGCAGGAGCAGGCGCCAATGGAGGTCGCGGGGCGATTCGGTGCTTTCCTGTCGATACAGGGCAATCAACGCCAGGTCAATGGGCGGAATGTTCCAATACGGCGCGTGCAACAACCGAAACAACAGGCCTTCGCCGCTAAAGGGAGAGGCTATTTCGACTTTGAGGTACTGCAAGAGTTCCAAAAACTGCTCCATGAGTGGCAATTGCAGCACGTCGGTTTGGCGGCGCAGTTGGGTAGGCACTTGTTTTTGTTGCAACAGGCGTTGCAGGGGTTCACCCTGTTTGTGGCGGGTGTACAACACCGCTATGTGTTCGGGTGCAACGCCACTGGCAACGAGGTCTTCAATTTGGGATGCCACAGCCGTCCATTCATGCAGGCGGTTTTCGTAATTGTACAGGTGCAGTTCGGCAAGTTCAGTCGTTTGCGCCAGCAGGTTTTTTTCAATCGGGGTGGGCAGGCGCAACACGGCGCGGAGTTGGTTGTGGCCAATGAGCATCCCGGCGGCGTCGAGCATGTTTTGCCCGGAGCGGTAGTTGCGCACCAATACCTGCGGTGGCTGGTGAGGACTGTACTGCTGCTGAAAGTCGAGGAGGTTTTGCAGCCGTGCGCCTTGAAATTCGTACACGCTTTGGTCGTCGTCGCCCACAATGAATACATTGGGCGCTTCCCAGTAATCGATCAGTTGTTGCAGGATGCGGAATTGGGCGCCGTTGGTGTCCTGGTATTCATCTACGAGGATGTAGAGGAAACGTTCCTGGTAATTGCGCAAGAGTCCTTCGTGTTTGTCAAAGGCATCAATGACCCAGATCAGCATGTCGTCGTACTCGTATCGAAAAGCTTTTTCGAGCGCCGATTCGTAGTCGGGGTAAAGGAGAACGGCAGCGCGCAGGCGTTCCATTTGCTGGCGGGCGGCTTCCATTTGTTTTATTTTGGGGGCTCCTTTTTTGCCGTATTTGGAGTTGGTTTTGTAAATGAAATCCGGATGTTGTTCGAGTCCCTCAAGAAAGGCGTCGATGTTTTGGATTACCCAGGTGGTTTTCCAGCCTTCTTTTTTCAGGATGGCAAACAGGTCGCGCAGTTGTGCCTCAAACGCAAAGGGGTCTTTGCGCTGTGCGCGCAGGGGGTGGTTGAGGGGTTGTTCGAGGAGCAATTGCCGTATGACGTCTATGCGCTCCAGGTCGGTGATGAGGCTGAGGTGGGGGTTGCCGAAATAGGCCAGGTTTTCTTGAATAACCCGGTTGCAAAAACTGTGGAAGGTGGAAATGGGTACGCGGTGCGCCTCCGGGCCGATGAGTTGCAGGAGGCGTTGGCGCATGGCGTGGGCACCCGCGTCGCTGAAAGTCAGGCACAAAATGGAGGCAGCGGGCGCATCGGTCTCTAACAGGATGCGGCCAATGCGGGCGGCCAGCACCTGTGTTTTGCCGGTGCCTGGGCCAGCCACCACCATGAGCGGGCCATCGAGCTGGTCTGCGGCCTGGCGTTGCTCCGGGTTGAGGGTCTGGTAAAACGCGTCAAACGCGGCATGATGATCCTGTTTTGAGAGGCCTTGCATGTAGTGCGGCTTTATGCTACGCTACGATGGACTGGCACAGTTCGACGAGGATGCCGTTTGCCGACTTGGGGTGCAGAAAAACGACCCACTTGTTGTCGGCACCGCGTTTGGGTTCGCGGTTCAGCGGAATGAAGCCTTCTGCTTCGAGGCGTTCGAGTTCAGCGTGGATGTCGTCTACTTCAAAAGCGATGTGGTGTATGCCTTCGCCGCGCTTGTCGATGTACTTGGCGATGGCACTTTCGGGGTCGGTTGCTTCCAGCAGTTCGAGTTTGCTTTCGCCGATGTGAAAAAAAGAAGTGGCCACATGCTCACTGTCCACCGTTTCCACCTTGTAATGGGTTTCTCCGAGCAATTTACGGATCAGTTCATTGCTTTCGGACATGTTTTTGACGGCGATGCCAATGTGGTCGATGCGGCGCATAGCGGTTTATTTTTGTTTGATCCAAATGTCGCGCTCGCCGGTCAATTTTTGCAAATCAAATATTTCTTGCTGCACTTCTCCGATCTCCTTGTATGAAAACCGCACGCCTACCTGAAAACCGTTTTTCTGCGTGTAATACACATCGTAGCCGTTTTCAACGAGTTGCGCTTTTAAGCGGTCGGCATTTTCTTTTTCCTGGAGGGTAGCGATCACCAAAATACATGTTTTGCCTTTGGCGGGTGGCGGCGTATTGACGAGTGGCTCGCGATTGGTGCTTTTTTTGATTTCCGGCGTGGAGGCAGACGGTGTGGGTGTTTCCTGCTGGATTTCCTGTTTGGGCGATTCTATCGGCGTGGTGGCGGGTTCTTCCACTTTGGTGTTTTGTTCAGGTGCAGTTGTTTGCGGTGGCAACGCTTTGTTGTTTTCGCTTTGCGCAAAAATTTCCGGGAGCGGCAAGTGTTGTTGTTTCCACCACCAGAAGCCGCCCATTCCGGCGGCGCAGAGCAGCAACAGGATGCCTAATGCGCCCACCCAACGGCGTCGGGGTTTCTCGGGCGTCGTTTTGCGCACAATGGTGGGGGCTGGAGACAGTTGATCACTTACTTCACGCGTTTGGCCCAGCGGTGCAAACTGAATAGGCGGCAGGCCGTAAGAATCAGTGTTGAAATTGGTGGTGTCTGGCAGGAATTGCACCTTTTGTACGTAATTTTTGTACAAACGGCCAATGCCGGGCAGGGAAATGATTTCGCGTTGATTCAGCCTTTTTTGGAGCTGGTCTATCCATTCATACACCACTTCTACGGCTTCAGGCTGGCTGATGTGGTGGGTTTGTGCAATGTCTGTCACCAGCAATCCGTCGTCAGAAACAATGGCATCATTAAACGACAATGAACGGGTGGGCGGACTCATGGTGCCGCTTGCTGCATCTACGCGGGCGCTTTTCCTGCTGGCGATGAATGCGCCAAAAGTGGGGAGCACCAGGGTATCGTGCAAGAAAATCAATTTTTCGATGTGGGACGGAACGTCTATGGGCATTACGTCGTCGGTTTTCGGGCCTTCCAGCCAGGCAATGGATTCAAAAGAAAAGTCTGTCATGTCTACTTGGCACAAATTTACGAAAAATCAGAGCTAATATTGCCCCTTTATTCTCAAAGATAGTCAAAATACGGGCCAAAAAGCATAAATGTGCTTATTATCGGCTTGTTAGCGTGCATTTTGCCCTATTTTTGGCGAGACCACCAGTAAACAAAATAGATGGATGAGGTAAAAAGCTTCTTTAAAAGATCGGAAGAGCGTCG
>JBMOHO010000132.1:0-9845 GCA_049317805.1 Saprospiraceae bacterium | reverse complement strand
GGAAGTCAGTTGGGGTGTAGCACGCGCGCCTCCAATGCCAACACCCAATCTGAAATATTCCGCATTCAAAAAACCCGTATTCAAAAAACCCGTCCTGCTTTCATCTTAAACGCCACCATTCTGGTTTTCAGGATGTTGTTGGCGGGATTGTCTTTGAGGACGATGAGGTTGGCTTCGTAGCCGTCGGCTATTTTGCCGATTTTGCGTTTGGGGAAAACGGCTTTGGGCGTGTTCACGCAGAGGGTGCGGAGCAAGGCCATGTTGTCGATGTTGCCGAGTTGAAACCAGTAGTTCAGTTCGTTGCGGAGGGTACGCTGGGTGTCGCCGGAGCCGATGCACACATTGACGCCTTTTTCGTAGAGGCGTTGGAGCGTTTTGGTGTGAAAAGCGGTAACGGCAGATTTGTTGATCATGGTGATGCCCTGGGCCTGGCCAAACAAAGGCACCACGACCATTTGTTTTTTGGCCAAGGCGACCAAATCGGCGTCGGAGAGCGTGAGGGCCTCCGAATTGCCGCTTCCGTCCCAGCCTGAGCCCGGTAGCCCGTAAATGCCGTTCAATTTGAGTTGCATGGCCAGGCGCACGTCGGCAACCGTTTCCACGTAGGCGTATACCGGAATTTTGGCTTTTTTGCCGTATTTTTGAATGGCTTTGGCCACTTCCGGGTTCAATGCCTGTGGGTTGTTGACGCCGGTTTTGCGCAATTGCAGGAAGAGGGCCTCCGGTTTTTGGGCCATGAGTTTTGGCCAGTTGACCTTCACTTCGTCTTTGGAGTTGAAGGTCCAATACCCGTTGCCGTGCATGGTGCGGGCGGTGAGCAGTTCTTCTTTTCGCTGTTCTATCTGGGTGGGGATGAGTATTTTGGCTGCCCTGGATTCGTAGTCAAGGGTAGGGTAGCATCCGCGGCAGGTGAGGCTTCCGTTGGCGTAAGCGGCGTCAGGTTTCCGGGGGCCGTCGAGCAGGTTTTCAGCATCTGCTTTGCCCTCCTGGGTGTTGCCGGCAATAAGCAGGTAGAACACACCTTCGTCGGCGTACAGGTTGATGCTGTTGGGTGCCAGGTTGTTGTCGGCTATGTTGAGGCAAAGGGCGTCTGCCATGGCGGGTATGACGAAAGCGCCCTGCAAATCGATGACCGAATCGATGGCCGCGGGTGCCTTGGAACTGATGACGCCGTTGGCGGTGTACCAGACGCCTTCTTTGAAACCAACGCCGTCGAAAAACTGGCCGTTGCGCAATTCAAAAACGGGTGTAGCGGTTTGCGCTTGCGCCCATACGGCGCACATGGCGAACATTACGCCAAACAGTATACGTGAAGTCATGGGAATAACAGTGAGCTGATTCAGAAAAGCGCAAAAGTAAAGCAAAAAAACCAATGTTATTTCCCGCCGCTCAATTGTTGTGCGCGCTGCTGGTCGGCCTGCGCTGCTGCTGCATTGCCCAAGCGTTGGTGCAGGGCGGCGCGTATGCGGTATGCAGGCACAAAATTGGGGTTTAGCGCAATGGCCTGGCCGAGGTCGGCCAGCGCTTGTTCGGTATTGCCCGTAAGCATGTGCGCATAGCCCCGGTTGCTGTATGCCGAGGCCCGTTTGGGGTCAATGGCGATTATGCGGGTGCAGGCCTCAATGGCTTCCGCCGGTTGGTTGTTTTGCATGTACGTTTGTGCACGGGCTTCATACACTTCTATGTAATCGGGTTTTTGTTCCAGCGCTTTGTCAAAATCGGCTTGCGCTTTGTCCGGAGAGCCCGTTTTGTCGTGCGCTTGTGCCCGGAAAAAATAGGCTTCCGGGGCATTGGGTTCCAACTCCAGGCTTCGGTTGAGGGCCGGTATGGCCGCCGCGTATTGCTTGGTGAGCACGAGGCATTTGCCCTGGTTGAGGAACAGTTTGGGGCTCACCAGGCCGTAGCGGATGGCGTTGGTGAAATCGCTGAGCGCTTCTTCGGTCTTGTTGGTGCGCAAGTACGCTTGTCCGCGTCCGTTGTAGGCTTCAATGTACGTGGAATCGAGGCGCAACGTATTGGTATAGTGTTCAATAGAGGCAGGAAAGTCGAGCCTGAGCAGTTCGTTGTAGGCCAGGTTACACTGGCACAAGGCAGCGTTGGGCGTTTTGCGGACGCAGTTTTCAAACAGGTCGACACCATTGTTCCAAACCCGCGTTTGTTGCATGGCCAAAAAACCGAGCCCCAGCGCACACACGCCCAGTACGGCCCATTGCACCTCGCGCCGCGCGCGCTCCAGCAGCATGCCTGCTATGAAAAACAGGCCGAGACAAGAGATGTACACGTACCGGTCTGACCGCAGTTCAAAACTACCCACCGTGCGAAACGGCAACATGACGCTCAACGGCAGCAGGTACAGCGCGAGACCAAGCAGCAATTCGGGTTTTGTTTTCCAGTATCGCCAAACCAGCCAACCCGCCACACCCAGGGCCGGCAGGGCGGCGTAGTACGTCCAGGGCCACATACCCCCGGTTTTCACAAAAGGATAGGCGATGGAAAAACCAAACGGCGCCAGCAATTTGAAGGGATAAAACCAGATGGTTTGCGCCACCATCCACACCCGGTCCAGCGGGCTGAATACGGCGGAGGCGGTTTCAATATCATGCCCCTCATATTCCCGGGTGGTAAAAGTGTACAAGCCAAAAACAATACTGATCAGAAAGAATGGAATTTTACTCAGCCAAAATTTTCCCGTCAAATTATTATTCCGATAAACATCTATGGCTATCAATGCCAGAGGAAACGTGACGGCGGCAGACTTGCTGAGGCAAGCCGCTACAAAAAGGAGCATGGCGGCTATGGCGTACGCTGCAGCGTGTTTCGGGGGTTTGATGCCGGTGGGCTGTGTCGCATCGGCCACGCCCACAGACAACACATATGCATTCAGCCCCAACAAGTAAAAAAAGCTGAACAGCACCGTGCTCAAGGCGGCTGCCCAGGCCACGGCTTCCGCCTGCACAGGGTGTACGGCAAACAACAACGCGGCCAGCAGGGCAGGGTAGGGGCGTCCGGTGAGCCTCTGCAAAAACAAATAAGCCAGCGCGGCATTGGCGGCATGCAGCAATACGCTGAGCAGGTGGTGCCCCCAGGCTTCCTGTCCAGAGATCATGGATCCTACCCAGTAAGCCATCCAGGTCATGGGGGCGTACATGCCGAGGTTTTGTCCGCGAAAAAACTTGGCGATCGACGGATTTTGCAGGGCGGGATTGTAGATGATCGCCTTGTCGTCGTCGAAAAACACAAAACCGTTGGTGATGGCACCCGCGTAAGCCAGCACGGCGGCCAAAGCCACCAGGAATACGGAATAGGGAATGCGGAATTCGGAATGCGGAATGCGGAATTCCGCATTCGGAATATTGGGAGTAGGGGAGGGGAGTGTTTTCTGCTTCGCCATAAAGATTTCGGAATGTGGAATTGTTGGAATCAAGGCTCTAAAAACCTCGAAGAGGTTTAACATGAATAGAAATCACGGGTCGTTACGGGTTTACGACCACGGAGTGGTCGAATGTGATGGCATGCGGAATTTTTGCGAAAAGGTAAGGTTATTCCTCTTTGGGCGTGTTGGGTTTTTCGAAGTCTATTTTGTTGCCCCACAAGCGCATTTGCCAAAGGAACACCTTATTGGCCGTTTGCTGCGAAATGGAATTCGGCATGCGGAATGTTTGGAATCAAGGCTCTAAAAACCTCGAAGAGGTTTAACATGAATAGAAATCACGGGTCGTTACGGGTTTACGACCACGGAGTGGTCGAATGTGATGGCATGCGGAATTTTTGCGAAAAGGTAGGGTTACTCATCTTTCGGCGTGTTCGGTTTTTCGTAGTCAATTTTCCCTCCCCACATGCGCATTTGCCTAAGGATCCATTTTTGGCGTTGGAGCACATAGCTGCTCGGGTTTTTGACGGAGTATTTCAGCGGATTGGGCAGCACGGCAGCGAGCATAGCGGCTTCTTCTCTATTCAGGTTTTTGGCAGATTTGGCAAAATAATGGTGCGCAGCAGCTTCGGCCCCGTAGATGCCGTCGCCAAATTCAATGACGTTGAGGTAGTTGGTCATGATGCGTTTTTTGCTCCACACCAATTCCAGCAAAAACGTGAAGTACACCTCCAGTCCTTTGCGGATCCAGGAACGGGCAGGCCAAAGGAACACATTTTTGGCCGTTTGCTGCGAAATGGTGCTGGCACCCCGCACCCGCTTCGACTTCTGGTTGTTCGTGTAGGCTTTTTCGATGGCCTCCATGTCAAATCCGTCGTGCTCCAGAAAAAGCTGGTCTTCGGCGCACACCACGGCCAGTTGCAACTGCGGAGAAATGTTTTGCAGGCTTTTCCAGTCTTTGTACAGCCGCACATCGCGCTGGGTGTCCGTCGCTTGTTGTCCGCAACGGATGAGCATCAACGGCGTGACCGGCACGGGCACAAAGCTGTACAAGATCACCAACGCGATGCTGATGCCGAAAAACCACAAGGACGCTTTGAGGAACAACCGACCGAACCAGCGCCCCCACAACAAACGCCCCTGTTCATCCTGTGGAATGGAGCGGTACCAACGGCGAAGGGTTCGGGCGAAGAGGTTGGACATGGCGAATACGGAATAGGCGGAATGCGGAATGCGGAATTTGCACATTCCTTCTATTTTTTTTGCAAAACTACTATGGATGATGCATAAAATCCGAAAAAATTCCGCGTTCCCCATTCCATCGTGTGTATGTTGCGGTGGAATGGTTAGTGGCCTTAGTTGTTCGGGAAAATGGGCGCGAAAGTCATTTATTGGAATCTGTGGGAAATGGAAGATTTCACGCTTCGCGTGTTTTTTGACTACAGAGGAAATGAGGTTTTGCCGCCTTCGGCGGTTTTTTTTAACCACAGAGGAGGGGAGGTTAAGGGAGGTTTTGCCGCCTTCGGCGGTTTTTTTAACCACAGAGGAGGGGAGGTTAAGGGAGAAAAAGCGGTCTCCCTTAACCTCCCCTCCTCTGCGGTCAATTATTTTCTTCCGAAGGAAGTCAGTCGGGGTGTAGCATGAGCGCCCCCAAAGTCAATACCCAATCTGAAAAATTCCGCATTCCGTATTCCGCATTCCGCATTCCGAAATCCGCATTCCTAAAATCCCCCCTCCATTCCCTCCATATTCGCCCGGGTGTTCTTGCGTTTAAACAGCGAGGTGTCAAATTTGCCAAAACGCCAGGCCATGTTGAGGCGCACGAGTTGGGGGTCGCGGCGGCTTGTTTCGTCCTGAATAAACGAGTCGGTTTCGCTGTGCGCGCCTTTGACGCGGGAGCGGAACACGTCGCGCACGCTCAAGGTGGCGTTGGCGGTGCGGTTCCAGAAGTCTTTGCGCACCGAGAGGTCGACGCGCCAGATCGGGGTGGTGTATCCCTGGGCGGTATTGGACGTGCCGCCGCCCCAGCCGCCGTGCATGCCGTCGCCGCCGCTGAGGGCAAATGCCGTTCGGCTTTGGTATTCGCCCGTCGCCTGAAACGTGAAGGCAGCGGGCAATTTGATGGTCAGGTTTTCTTTGATGAACCAGGTGAACTGGGTGTTGGTCAGATCGGATTCAATGTTGGACGCGTCGATAACCGAGTTGTACAGGTTGAGGTTGCTGACCAGCTCGAGTTTTTTCCAAAAGGTGTTTTTTAGCGTCCATTCTGTACCAAAGGCGGTGCTTTGGTCCGCATTGGCGTAAGTAGACACCACAACCTCGCGGCCCAGTTGTTCGTTAAACTGCGTAAACTGGTAGCGGGTAATCAGGTCGGTCGTCAATTTGTAGTACACCGACACCAGCAGGTTGTGCTCTTTGCTGAACACGTTCTGATAGTTCCATTCCAGGGCGTTGGTGAACTCCGGGCGCAGGTTCGGATTGCCGATGGACAGCAGGAGCGAGTCCGAAAAATCGGGAAACGGAATCAGCTGAAAAAAGCTGGGCCGGTTGATGCGGCGGGTGTAGCTCAGCTGGGTGTTGTCGTCTGCGTTGAGTTTGTAGTTGAGGAACACACTGGGAAACAAACTAAGGGGATAATCATTTGTAAATGAAGTGTCTGCATCAATAAGTACACCGTTGTAAAACGAACTTTCCGCACGGAGGCCTGTCTGGAAACCCCATTTTTCGTACGATTGGGTGTAGGTGGTGTAGGCGGCAAATACTTGGTCGTCGAAGCGGTATCGGTCGGCAAAACCGAATACCTGTTCGAATTCGCCGTTGTTGTTGTTGTACTGAAAATTGGCGTTTTCGCTGTTGAAGGTGCGGACGGCAGCCCGGGCACCGTATTCTATTTTTGAGTTTTCTGTTAATGGATCAATCCAGTCTGTCTGGGCCGTCACGAACGTATTGTCCGTTTCGCCGAGCTGTTTCTGTTGACCATTGGGGTAAACACCGAAATAGTCGGTTTGAAACAGGCCACTGTTTTCCGAATGGGTCTGGTTGACGTTGAGGTCGGCCGTCCACTCTTTGCCGGGTTTAGGCGACAAGTGTTTGAACAGGATTTGTCCGCCATTATTCCGCCATTGGCGCATGGTTTCGGATTCGCGCAACGACAGTCCGGTGTGTATGTCGCCCAGGACAAAAGTGTCCGTTTGGATGTCTATGTTGTCTTCAAAATCAAAATCGCCGCCATTGAAGTTGCCTGCCAGCGTGAGCGTATTCCGGTTATCGATGAGCCAGTCCAATCCGGCGCGCAGAGACGCAAAATACCCGTCTCGCTGCCCTTCATTGTGCTGGTAAACGTTGGTGAGCGGATTGCCGATGAGGTTTTGCCGGTCGGTATCGCCCCAGGTTTTGGACAGGCGCTGGTTGTAGTTGACGCCCAGGAAACCGTTGAATTTGCCTTCGCGGGCGTTGAGGTCGGCCCCGAAGTTGACTTTGCCGCGCATGTCGACCCCGGCGCGCAGGTTGCCATTGTACCCGATGCGGCGGTCTTTTTTGAGCACGATGTTGACGATGCCGCCACCGCCACCGCCTGCGTCGTATTTGGCCGAGGGGTTGGTGATGACCTCCACATTGTCTATGGCGTCGGCGGGAATTTGGTCGATGGTCAGGGTGGTTGGTCGGCCGTCCACAAATATTTGCGGGGCGGCGTTGCGCAGGGTCACGTTGCCGTCTATGTCCACGTTGAGCGAAGGCACGTTGCGCAGGGCGTCTTCGGCGGTGCCGCCTGCCGCCATGTTGTCTTTGTCTACCCGGTAAATCTTTTTATCGATAGCCATGGTAAAAGCGTTGGCGTCGCCGCGCACGGTTACTTCAGCCAAGTTGGTTGATATGGCGGCTAAGCGGATGTTCCCGAGGTCTTTGTCGGTGATGGGCCCCGATTTGCCAACGTCAAAAGACACCGACTCTTCATAGGCATCATACCCCATGAAATTGATGCGCAAGGTGTATTTGCCCTTGACGGGAATGTTGTCTAAGCTGAAATCGCCGTTGTCTGCGGTCAATTGTCCGGCAACAAATTTTTCGATGCGGGATTTGGTTACCGAATCCACCTGCATGCCAAACAATTGCACGGTGGCGTACGCGATGGGTCTGCCGGTGGCATCGTCGACCAATTTGCCATAAAAACGACCATTTGGGATTGGCCGCTGGCCGTTGCCGCCGGCCGGGCGTTGGCCGCCTCCACCAGCGGGGTATTGCGCCCACAAAACAGTGTTTGAAAACAACAACAACAGCGTCCAAAGCATAGGACTGGTTCGGTGGTGGAACGTGAACCACAACGCTTTGGCAGGAAAAGAAGGGTACATTTGGAGGGTTTATTGCAGCGTCAAATATCGGGAACGGTAAAGTTACGGTATTTGTTCAGATGTTATCCCTTGGATCGCTCCAGTTCCACCGCTTTTCGCTCCATGAGGGGCACGTCGCGCACCACCATTTGCAGGGTGTTGCGGAGGCGTTCTTCGAACAAGACAATCTTGCCTTTTTTCAGGCTCTGGATGATGTCGTCTGTAAAATGGCGTATTGTGATGAGTTCCAGGCCCTCTTCGGTCTTTATTTTGAATTCATCCGCCACTTCGTCGATGAATTTTTGCACGCGGTCCGGGATGTTGGGTACACAAATGGAGAAGCTGATGGCCGTGTTTTGCATCATGTTGACAAATATGCGCAATTCTGCCAGGATGTGAAACAGGCGGGCCATGTGCTGTTCGGCCACAAACGAATAATCGATGGTGCTGATGTGCAGCAACACCTGGTTTTTTTCGACCACCACGATGGGCGGGTAGGTCATGTCGAGGTCGCTGCTGATTTCGGTGCCCGCGCCGTCCGGATCGATGAACGACTTTACATACAACGGTATGTTTTTGTTTTGCAGGGGCTTGATGGTTTTGGGATGGATCACCGATGCGCCGTAATACGTCATTTCAATGGCTTCCATGTACGAGAGGCGGTCGAGCTTGAGCACGTTGTCGAACAGGCGGGGGTCGGCCGTGAGCACGCCGGGCACGTCTTTCCAGATATACATGCCCTCGGCATCGAGGCAAAAGGCAAAAATAGCGGCGGAATAATCGGAGCCTTCACGCCCGAGTGTGGTGGTGAAGTTTTCGGTGGTGGAACCAATAAAGCCCTGGCTGAGTACAAATCCGCCCTGGGCCAGGATCGGTGGAATGATGCGCTGGGCGTTGGGTTTGGTTTTGTCCCACAGCACCCAGCCCTCGCGGTAGGTGTTGTCGGTCACGATCACGTCGCGTGCATCAAGCCAATGGGTTTTGAGTCCGGCTTTGTTGAGGTAAGCGGCCACGATGCGGGTGGAGGCGAGTTCGCCTACGCAAACCAGCTGGTCGTACATGTAGTCGTAGTTTTGGGCCGGCGGTTCGTCGAGCACCCATTCTGCTTCCACAAATACGTCGTTTACGAGGGTAAACACCTCGTCGTTTTCGTCAAACAGGTCGCGCATGAGGGTGTAATGCTGTTCTTTCACCCCCTGAAACAGGTCGTGCGCGGCACCGTCCTGTTTGTTGTGGGCGGCCACTACGGCCTCTAAGGCATTGGTGGTTTTGCCCATGGCCGAGATGACGATGACCAACTGTTCGTCGGCAAACCGTTGTAAAATGGAGGCTACGTTGCGCACCCCTGCGGCGTCGCGCACGCTGGCACCGCCAAATTTGAACACTTTCATGTTGAATACTGCATTTACAGGAATGATGAGGGGCAAAAGTACGTCGTTTTCTGCGTTCAGTTGATGTTCAAGGATTGTGATAGGCAGCGGGTACGAACGTTCATTCCGCCCGCCTGGTCTTATCACCATTTTCTGTGATTTTTAGTTAAAGTGCTTGCCCGTATGTCTGCCCCTTTTTATCTTTGAGCATCCAATAAACAAAAAACATTTTAACATGAAAACAGTACAACAGTACAACAGTACAACAGTACAACAGTACAACAGTAGCCTCTTTTTCCTTTTAGCCATGTTGTGCACGGGCACATTGTTCGGCCAGGCGGGGGCGCTTAGTTTTAATACGCCTGTGTACAACCCGTTGACGGGGTATACAAGCGTAGCCGTAGACTGGGAAGATAACACCTTTGCAACGGCCAAAGGTGTTCGGATCGAACTGGGGCTAAACATCACGTCGCCCTGTATAGACGTAGCAGCCACCACCGTACACCCCGATTTCGCCAATGATGTGAGTTTCAGTTCCAGTGGTGTAATCATCAACAAGTCGTCTTCACAACCTTTTGCAGTGCAGTCTAACCACACCCCACTTTTGACCCTGTATTTTCGGGCTGCCCCTGGGAGTACAGCCACATTGTTGAGTACTTTTGCAAAGTTAAGAGATATCAATAATATTTTTCATAACATTACTTTCCCTGATCCAAACGCGCTAAACATGACCATGCCCGACCCCATCAACATCAAAGGCTTGGTGCGCAAAGCACC